>NZ_JBSFMM010000022.1:0-70967 GCF_053599555.1 Streptomyces sp. NPDC000941 | reverse complement strand
CGGGTGGGCCACTGGGTGCTGGTGCTTCCTCCGCGCGTTTTATTGGTGGTCTGTATGGCACCGCCACACGCCGTGGCGTCGGCGTGTCGGTGTCCCATACTCACCACAAATCGCGTGCCCCCCTACACGAGCAGATCCAGACCCTTGTGCCCGATGCCCGGGGCGCTGAGGGCCAGCCAGCCGTGGCCGCGCATCAGCGTGTCGGGGCCGATCTCGGTGGGGTCGACGGACAGCATTTCGCACGCGTAGGCGGCCCGCGCCGTACCCTCGTTCGGCTCGGCCTCGTAGTACTCCGGGTCGTACTCCTCATCGTCGACGACCAGGTCCTCCCAGGGCAGCGGCTCGCCGATCCACTCGGGGTCGCTCTCCGCCGCGTAACGCCGCCGGATCCGCCCCTTCTCGGCCACCACCCAGATGTCCGCCCCGGCCGCCTCGTCCTGGAAGAACATCTGCGCCTCACCGCAGTGCTCGCTCAGCCGCTCGACCGCGCCCATCCACGCGTCCCAGTCCCAGCCGACCGCCTCGGCGAGGTTGCCGAAGACCAGCCGCCAGCCGTCCAGTTCCGGCGTGATGAACACGGGGTACGCGCCCCGGCGCGACGACATGTCCTCCACATCGGCGCCCTCCTCCAGCGTGACCGGAAACCGGTCGTGCAGCCCAAGCGCCTCGAAGACCCCCTCGTACGCCGCGCCGGGCACCGCGTACCACCATCCGCGCGGTTCCAGCCGGGACGGCTTCTCCCCACTGGCCTTGATCCGCGCGCGGCGCTCGAGCAGCGCCTTGTCGCGCGCGTCGAGGGTGTCGATCAGTCCGGTGGCGAGGAGTTCACGGAGCCTGTCGTGTGTCATGGTCAGGGACCCTAGCCGGACGATATGACAACACGAGCGAGGAGGGCTTGGTGAGGAATCCGCTGCGCCGATGGGGGACGACCGCGGCCGCCGTGACCGTGGCGCTGATCGGCGCCCTGCTGCTGACAGGCCAGGTCAAGCACGTATGGGACGGCCACACCGAGTTGGCCGCGCTGCGCGCCCACGGACTGCACACCCGGGCCCAGGCGTCCCTGGCCACCTCCTGCACGCAGGGCCGGGACATCAACTGCCACACGTCATCGGTGTGGCTCGATTTCCACGACGCCGACGGCGACTCCGTCTCCGTGCCGGAGGAGACGATCGACGGCTCGCTCTACGTCCCGCACGGCCACCGCGACGCCGAGGACCGCGTGGCGACGACCGTCGTCTACGACCGGGCGAACCCCTACGAGGCACAGCCCGCCGGCGCCCTCGACCAAAGCGTCCTCGACCTCGCGGCCCACCACTGGATCGCCTGGACCATCGCGCTCGCCCTCCTCGGCGGCGGCACCGCCGGCGCCATCGCCGCCTGGCCGCCGCCACCCCGGCCCCGGCCCGCACCCCGGCGGCGCCCCGCCTGACGTCAATTCGCGTGCCCACCACCACGTCGCCGTGATTCGCTACCCCGTATGGCAAGACTGCGACTCGACCGCGTACTCGTCGTGGACATCGAAGCGACCTGCTGGGACGGCCCGACCCCCGAGGGCATGGAATCCGAGATCATCGAAATCGGCCTGTGCGAACTGGACATCGCCACCGGCGAACGCCCCGTCCGCCGCTCCCTCATGGTCCGCCCCGAGCGCTCCACCGTCAGCCCCTTCTGCACCGAGCTGACCACCATCACCCCCGAACAGGCCGCCGCCGGCATCGGTTTCGCCGAGGCCTGCGAGATCCTGCGCGCCGAACACGGCGCCGGACACCGCGTATGGGCCAGCTGGGGCGAGTACGACCGCGCCCAGTTCACCCGGCAGACCGCGGCGACGAACACCCGCTATCCGTTCGGCACCCGGCATCTCAACGTCAAGAACCTCTACTCGCTGATGCACTCCCTCGACCGCGAACTGGGCATGACCGGCGCCCTCGACCACGCGGGGCTCCCTCTGGAGGGCACACACCACCGGGGCGTGGACGACGCGTGGAACATCGCGGGGCTGCTGGCGGGGTTGCTGGGGCGCGGCGCGGTCCACTCCTTGTAGGCTCCGCCGTGATCGTCGTGATCGCAAACGTGGGCCCGGGGGAGGAACGTTGACGGACGCGGAGCCGCGCCATATAGACCCGCTCGAAGCCGTGGAGCACCTGTTCGCGCTGTGGCTGCCGCGCCGGCGCCTGGCACTCGTCGGCGGCGAAGCTCCGCCGTCGTACGAGGAGGAGTGGACCGCCGCGCCCTCGCCGGCCGAGGTGTCGGACTACGGCGCCTTCCCGGCCACGTTCGACGGCCCCGACGGGCAGCGCCATCCGGTGGCCGTCGAGCGGTTCGACATCGAGGACCCGGACGAGACGTCTTCCGGCCCCCTGCACGCCTCGTGGGGGCTGCCGGACGAGGGTGCGGAGCATACGTTCGCGTTCATCAGCGAATTCCTCGCCGACGGAACGGAGTCGGGCCGGGGCCGGGCGCTCGCCGGATACCTGGCCGGCCTCCTGGCGGCGGACGGTACGGATCTGCTCCGCATCACGGTGGCCGCCGAGCCGGAGGGCCCCGCGCTGGAAGATGAGCTGCACCTGCTGGTGCGCTCCCACGACAGAACAACCCGGCTGGCCCTGGCCGACGCCGCAACCGCCCCCGACGCCAATGACACTCCCGAGTACCGGATCGCCTGCGCCACGTCCCTGCTCGGCGAATTCCTCCAGATCAACAACACCGACGCCGTGACCTTCGAGGTGACCTTCGGCACCCATGACGTCGACCTGAACATCGCCGACCCCGACGCCGCCTTCCGCGCGGGCTGGGCCGGAGACGAAGACTGGCTGATCGCCGAGGAGGACGACGACGAAACCGACGACGTCCTGTGGGCCCTGGACGCCGCCGCCCTCAAAGCCGCGCTGACCGGGTCCGAACAGAACATGGTCGCGGCGGCCCGAGCCCAGACCCCGGTCTGGGAGTTCGACTCCACGACGCCCGAGATCCCCGGCGATGAACTGGTCTCCTGGCTCGCCCGCGACCTCCTCGAAACGATCCTCACCAAGATCACCGGGGCGCCCGGAGCCCCGCCCACCCTCGCGTACGCCAAGAACCTCCCCCTCGATTCCGTCCTGTCCGGCGAAGGGGACTCCTGCCTCCTCCTGGTCGGGGCAGAACGCACCGCCCTCATCTACATCAGCGGATAGCGCCCGCCCAGGTTCACTCCACGGAGTGATACAAGCGCCTTTTCGGCACGCGTCGGCGGCACGGGCTGGAAGTCTCGGCGAGTGTCCGAACTGCGTGCCATGCTGGAGTCCAGGAACACGAGGAGGCGGTGATGGCAGTCATGAGCGTCGCCAAAGGACGAGTCGACGATCACGAAGGCCCTTGGACGGTCGAGGACGTCCTCGCGCTCCCAGAGCACCCGGCACGCGCCCGCTATGAGCTCGTGGACGGTATCCTCATGATGTCCCCCGCACCCTCCTGGGACCACCAGATTGTGTCCTCGGAGCTGCACAGCCAGATCAAGACTGCCTTAACTCGGTCCGCCGCGCCCTTTATCTCCGCCGAGGCAGTGAATGTGACCGGCGAATCCAGACTATTCATCCCCGACATCGCCATCGTCGACCGCGCCGCCGTCCAGCGCGGGACACTGGCCGTGCCGCTCGAAGCGGTCCTGCTGCTCGTGGAAATCGTGTCGCCGTTCAACCGGTCCACGGACCGCATCCTCAAGCCCGCGCTCTACGCCCAAGCGAAGGTGCCGGCCTACTGGCGTGTCGAGCTCGAGCCCGAGGTCCGGATTGTGGTGCACGAGCTGTCCGTCGATACGTACCGCGAGGTAGCCACGGTCACGGGGAAGGAGTCCGTCCAGGTCGCCGGAGAGTTCAGCGTCGAGTTGGACGTCCCCGGACTGCTCGGCGATCTGGCGGGCTGAGCGCCTGGACGCTAACTCCGCTGAACCCGAGCGCCGTTGACGACCAGCGCCACGTCGAGGTTGTCGCGCGTGGCGTTGGAGTACGGGCACACCTCGTGCGCCGTCCTGACCAGTTCGACGGCCTGCTCGCCGGTGACCGACGGCAGGGAGATCCGTAGCTCGGCGCCGAGCTTGAAGCGACCACCGTCGATCGGGATCAGCGAGACCGACGCGTCGATCTCCGCGTCGTCCGCCTTGAGGTTCCCTCGCTGTCCGATCAGCGCGAGCGTCGCACCGAAGCAGGCGGCGTACCCGATCGCGAAAAGCTGTTCGGGGTTGGCGCCTTCACCGTCCCCGCCCAACTCCTTGGGCAGCCTCAGTTCCAGGTCAAGCCGTCCATCGGAGGTCCGACCGCGGCCGTTTCTGCCTCCGGCCACGTGTGCCTCCGCCGTGTAGAGCGCCTTCGTCATCCTCAACTCCCTTGTGTCGCTTCCGCAATCTGAATCTGTCACTTCAAAATCAGGAAGTCAATCGCTAGGCTCGGACACCTCACGACAACAACTGGGGGTCCAGATGGCGGGACTTGAGGTCGGCTACCTTCTGCCGACGCGCGACCAGACCGTTCGGGGCGAGCACGAACCACGGCGGCTCATCGCCCAGGCGCGGCGCGCGGAAGAACTCGGGCTGGATTCGGTCTGGGCGGGCGACTCCCCCGTGGCCCGGCCCCGCGCCGATCCGCTGCTGCTGATGGCCGCCGTTGCCGCGACCACCGAACGGATCACGCTCGGCACAGCCGTGCTGCTCCCCGCGCTGCGCCATCCGATCCTGCTGGCGCATCAACTCGCCACCCTCGACCGGCTGTCGGAAGGACGCCTCATCGCGGGCCTGGGCGGCGGCTTCCCGAACCCCGAGACCGAGGCCGAGTTCACGGCGGTCGGCGTCGACTTCGCCCGCCGGATCAGCCGCCTGGAGGAGTCGATCGACGTCATGCGCCGCCTCTGGGGCGGAGAGGAGGTCTCCCACCAGGGCAAACACTTCTCCTTCGACGGCGTGCGGCTGACTCCCCCGCCGTACCGTCCGGGCGGCCCGCCGATCTGGCTGGCCGGAAGCGGCGGCCCGGCGCTGCGCCGGGTGGCCCGCCTCGCCGACGGCTGGCTCCCGTATCCACCCGAGACGACGACGTACGCGGAGGAACGCCGGACCATCGAGCGCGCGGCGCCGGCCCGTACGGTCACCCCCGCCCTGTACGCGACGCTCTGCCTGGGCAAGGATCCGCACAACGCGCGCCAGCGGCTGCGGAGCGTCATCGAGCCCTACTACAACGCGCCGCTTGAGCGCATCGAGCAGATCCAGGCCATGTTCGCCGGCACGCCCCGCCAAGCCGCCGACTGGTTGCACGGCTACGCCGAGGCGGGCGCCCGCCACGTCGTCATCCGCCTGGCGACCGAAGACCACGAGCTGGGCCTGGAGGAGTTCGCCGAGCGGGTGCTGCCGCTCCTGCGCGGTCTAAAGTGATGAAGTGGAACAGCGAACGTACAACCAGTACTGCGCCACCGCGCGCACCCTCGACCTCGTCGGCGAGCGCTGGACGCTGCTCCTGATCCGCGAACTGCTCACCGGGCCCAAGCGGTTCGGCGACCTCCAGGCCAGCCTGCGCGGCCTGGGCACCGGCCTGCTGGCCGCCCGCCTGAAGCATCTGGAACGCGAGGGCCTGGCCCACAAGATCACCCTCCCGCCCCCCGCCCGAACCCCCGCGTACGCCCTCACCGAGGCCGGCGAAGAACTCGGACCGGCGATCCTGGAACTGGCCCAGTGGGGCCTGAAGTGGGCGATGGGCGAGCGACGCGAGACGGAGACCTTCCATCCGGGCTGGGCCGTACTCGGCCTACGGGCCTGCTTCAACGCCGAGGCCGCCGCCGGGCTCCGGGCGGTGTACGAATTCCGCGTCGACGACGAGGTCTTCCACGCCCGGATCGACGACGGGACGATCGAGGCACTTCACGGGCCCGCCCAGCGCCCCGACGCGACCGTCACGATCAGCGAGGAGGCGTTCGTCAGCCTCACCGGCCAGGGCCTCACCTTCGCCGACGCTCTCGAGAGCGGCGCCGCGTCGGCGTCCGGCGACAGCGAGGCGCTGCACAGCCTGAAGGGCCTCTTCCCCCTGCCACCCCCGCGCACCCGGAAGGCGTGACGGCGATCCGCGGCTATGGCGCGTCTTGACTCTTGCCGACTGAAATAGTTCGGAACACACTCCGGAATGTTTCAGCACCTTTCCGGAGTCGCCAGAGATCAAGCGGCGACCTCGTGATCCCCCCACCACCAGGAAGGCGATCATGACAAGGACAAGACGCCTGGTCACCAGCACCATCGCTCTCGCGTCCCTGCTCTTCGCGCTGTTCACCGCAACCGGCACCGCCCACTCCGCAAGCGCCACCCCCGCCGCGCCCAGGGCGGGAGTACGCGTCATGCCGCTCGGTGACTCGATCACCGACGGTTTCAACGTCCCGGGCGGCTACCGCGTCGACCTCTGGCAGAACTTCGTGGCAGGCGGCCACAACGTCGACTTCGTCGGTTCCATGTCCAACGGTCCGGGCAATCTCGGCGACCGGGACCACGAAGGCCACTCCGGGTGGACGATCGGCCAGATCGACAGCAACGTCGTGAACTGGCTGCGCACCTACACCCCGCGCACCGTGCTCTTGCACATCGGCACCAACGACATGTACGGCAGCGACCCCGCCGGAGCACCGGGCCGGCTCTCCACACTGCTCGACCACATCACCGCCACGTCCCCCAATACGGAGGTGTTCGTGGCCACGATCATCCCCATATCGTCCTTCGACCCGGCCGTCCGTACCTTCAACGCGACGATCCCCGGGATCGTGCAGAGCAAGGTGAACGCCGGCAAGCGCGTCCATCTGGTTGACATGTACCGGGCACTCACAACCGCCGACCTGGCGGACGGAGTGCATCCGAACGCGGGCGGCTACAGCAAGATGGCCAACGTCTGGTACAGCGCGCTTCTCTCGGTGCCCGGCAGCATGGGCGTCAGGGGCGCGTCACGTACGCCGTACCAGGACGCGACAGCGCGGTAGTCACCGAAGGAGCCGGTAGACCGAGACATGGGAGCGCGATTCGGCCGTGAATTCCGCTCCCTGCCAGTCGGCATGCCGGGACTCCAGCTCGAACCCGGCCAGCTGGGCCATGAGATCGAGTTCGGTCGGCCAGACGTAGCGGTGCGGGCTGCGGAACACCCGCGCCTCCCTGCCCTCGCCGAACCGGAAGTGGTGGGAGACGACGTGCTGACGCAGTACGTCGTACGTGTCCAGGCCGATATAGCCGGCCTCGGACTTCCACACCATGGCCTGCTGACCGGGGGGAAGCTTCCGCACCTCGGGAACCCACAGCTCGATGACGAACCGGCCACCCGGTGCGAGGTGGCGGGCGGCGTTGCGGAAGCACGCGACCTGCTCGGCCTGGGTGAGCAGATTGGAGATCGTGTTGTAGATGAGATAGACGAGCTGGAACGTGCCCGGAGCGCCGGCGGTCGCGGTCGCCATGTCGCCGACGACGACCGGGATCGTCGCGTCGTCCGCCTTCGTACGCAGTTGGTCGATCATCGGCTGCGACATCTCGATACCGGTGACCGACACTCCGCGCTGCGCGAGCGGGACGGCCACGCGGCCGGTGCCGACGGCGAACTCGAGGACCCGTCCACCCTCGGCCAGTTCGGCGAGGCGGTCGACGGTCGGGTCCAGAACCTCCGGGGCGAACATGCCGGTGCCGGGCGTGTCATAGCTCTGCGCGGCTTCGTCGTCCCAGATCTCGCCCTGTCGCATGCCGCCAAGGATTTCCCGAGCGCGCGAGCGGCGTCCACAGATTTATTGGTCAGCCGAAGTCCAAGTCCCCCGTACGCGTCCGCTTGAGCTCGAAGAAGTCCGGGTAGCCCGCGAGCAGCCGGGCGCCGTCGAAGATGCGCAGGGCGTCCTCGCCGCGCGGGATGGAGGAGAGGACCGGGCCGAAGAAGGCGACGCCGTCGATGTGGAGGGTCGGGGTGCCGACGTCCTCGCCGACGGGGTCCATGCCGTCGTGGTGGCTCTTGCGGAGGGCTTCGTCGTAGGCGGTGCTGGTCGCGGCCGAGGCGAGGTCGGCGGGGAGGCCGACTTCGGCGAGGGCTTCGCGGATCACCGCGTCGGTGTCCTTGTCGCCCTGGTTGTGGATGCGGGTGCCGAGCGCGGTGTAGAGGTCGCGCAGGACCTCCTCGCCGTGGTGTTGCGCGGCGGCGATGCAGACGCGGACGGGGCCCCAGCCCGCCTCCAGCAGGTCGCGGTAGCGCTCGGGGAGGTCTTCGCGGCCCTCGTTGAGGACGGACAGACTCATCACCCGGAAGCGCAGGTCGAGGTCGCGCAGGCGCTCGACCTCCAGGATCCAGCGCGAAGTGATCCAGGCGAAGGGGCAGATGGGGTCGAAGTAGAGGTCCACCTTGGTGCGCGTGGTGGGGGCAGCGGTGGTGGCGTCCGCAGTATTCGAAGATGTGTTCACGTTGGGGACTTTAGTCGTCGGGTGGCCCGGGGCCCTGGGCCACTTGCACCCGCGCTCTATGGGCCATTTCCCGCCGAGACATGCGACCGCCGCGCTCCATGGGGGACAGCGCGGCGGCCACGGGGTCGTACGGGTCCTACTCCACTATCTTCAGCAGCTTGTTCGGCGTGCCCGCGCCCGGGTTGGAGATCTTGTCCGGGGTCGCGCCCTCGGTCAGCGCCTTGGCCACGTCCGCCGGGCTGGCGTCGGGGTGTCCTGCGAGGTAGACCGCCGCGGCGCCCACGACATGCGGGGTGGCCATCGACGTGCCGGAGATGGTGTTGGTGGCGTCGTCGCCGGTGTTCCAGTCGGAGGTGATGTCCGAGCCGGGGGCGTAGATGTCCACGATGTCGCCGTAGTTGGAGAAGTCGGACTGCTCGTCGGCGTCCGTGCTGGAGGCGACCGTGATCGCGTCCTTGACGCGCGCGGGCGAGCCCTTGCCGGCGTCGGTGGACTCGTTGCCGGCCGCGACGCCGAAGGTGACGCCGGAGTCGATGGCCTTCTGGACGGCCGCGTCAAGGGCTTCGTCGACGGTGCCACCGAGGCTCATATTGGCGACGGACGGGCCCTGGTGGTTCTCGGTGACCCAGTCGATGCCCGCGACGACCTGCTCGGTGGTGCCGGAGCCCTGGTCGTCCAGGACGCGGACGGCGACGATCTTGGCCTTCTTGGCGACGCCGTGGTCGGCGCCGGCGATGGTGCCCGCGACATGCGTGCCGTGGCCGTGGCCGTCGTCCGCGTCGTCGTCGTTGTCGATGGCGTCGAAGCCGGAGGTGGCGCGGCCGCCGAAGTCCTTGTGGCTGATGCGTACGCCGGTGTCGATGACGTACGCGGTGACGCCCTCGCCCGCGCTGTCCGGGTAGGTGTACTTCTTGTCGCCCTCGGTGTCGGCCTGGTCGATGCGGTCCAGGCCCCAGGACGGTGGGTTGTCCTGGGTGGCGTCGATCGTGAAGCGGTGGTTCTGGACCACCTTGGCGACGGCCGGGTCGGCGGCCAGCCGCTTGGCCTCGGTCTCGGTCAGGCCGCTCGCGGAGAAGCCGTTGACCGCGGAGTCGTAGCTGCGGCGCAGCGTGCCGCCGTAGCGCTGGGCGAGGTCCTTGCCCGTGCTCTGCGCCTTGATGGTCTGGCCGCCCTTGAGCAGGACGATGTAGCTGCCCTTGACGGTGTTCGCGGACTGGGTGCCGTAGACCGTGCCCTCGGCCGGGGCGGTGGTGGACGCGCCGGCCGGGAAGGCCGCGAAGGCGCCGGCTGCCACGGCGGCGGCGACGGCGGTGGCCAAGGTGAGTCGACGCGCGTTGAATTGCTTGTGAACTGCCATGACGAGGGATCCTCCTCGTGTGGTTGTGGGGGGAAAGTTCGTCTTGCAACGGCGCCGGAGCATCGGTGGGGACCCGCTCCGGCCTGACTGGAAACCCTGGCTGATTGACGCGCTCAATTCAAGATCCTCGTCCACGTGTGACGTAGGCAACTTGGCTGAACTCACGAGGCGTTGGCGGTACCAGTCGGGCGGTCGCGGGCTTTTTACGTGTAAGGGGCCTCATTCTCGGGGGTAGGGCTATCCCCCCTCCTTTCGGTGGAGAAGGCCGCCGGACGGTTCACCGGACAGCAGGATGGGATGGCACCCCCGCGCCCCATAGCGTCATGAGCGTCATGCCGAGGTCGGCGGCAGCGAGTCCGCCATCGGAAGATCTTCGGGAGATCTGGGGAAGTGGGGGACGTCGTGGCGGATACAGGCCACTTGGACAGGCCGCATGGAATCGCGGCCCGCATGGGCAGTTGGAGTGCCCGGCACCGGTGGACCGCGGTCGGGGGGTGGGTGCTGCTCGTCATCCTCGCCCTCGCCGTCGGGTCGATGGCCGGCCGGGTGGATGTATCGGACGGGGAGTCCATGCCGGGCGAGTCCGGGCGGGTCTCGAAGCTTCTGGACGACGTCGGCATTGAAGAGCCGGCCGGTGAAGCCGTGCTCATCCAGGCGAAGGGCAAGGGTGTTACGGCGAGTGACCCGGCGTTCCGCTCCGCCGTCGACGGGGTGATCAAGGCCGTGCAGGGCACGGGTCAGGTCACCGGCGTCACCTCGCCGTACGAGACGAAGACGATCTCCGCGGACCGGCGCTCCGCGCTCGTCCAGTTCGATATGCGCGGCGACCCCGACAAGGCCACCGACCACATCCAGCCCGTGCTGGACGCGGTGAAGAAGGCGCAGGGCGAGCGCAAGGACCTGCGGATCGAGCAGTTCGGCGACGCGAGCGGCCAGAAGGCGTTCGATGACGCGTTCGGCGACGACTTCCAGCAGGCCGAGTTCTCGGCGCTGCCGGTGGCCCTCGGCATCCTGCTGATCGCCTTCGGCGCGCTGGTCGCCGCCCTGCTGCCGGTCCTGCTCGCGATGACCGCGTTCCTGGCCACCACCGGTCTGGTGGCGGTGGTCAGCCACGCCGTGCACATGAGCGACACCGCCAACTCCGTGATGCTGCTGGTGGGTCTCGCGGTGGGCGTGGACTACTGCCTGTTCTACCTGCGGCGCGAACGCGAGGAGCGGGCGGCCGGCCGGGACGCGCACACCGCGCTCCTGATAGCCGCCGCCACCTCCGGCCGGGCCATCCTCGTATCCGGCTTCACCGTCATCGTGGCGATGGCGGGCATGCTGTTCACCGGCATCGCCGAGTTCAAGGCGATGGGCCTGGCCACCCTGCTGGTGGTGGCCGTGGCGATGATCGGCTCGGTGACGGTGCTCCCGGCGCTGCTGTCGCTGCTGGGCGACCGGGTCGAAAAGGGCCGGGTGCCGTTCCTGGGCCGGGCCAAGAGCCGGAGCAACGGCGAGAGCCGCTTCTGGCGTGCGGTGCTGGGGCGGGTGCTGCGCAAGCCCAAGCTGTCGGTGGCGCTCGCGACCGGTGTGCTGGTCGCCGTGGCCGTCCCGGCCGTGGGCATGAACACCGCGAACCTCACCCTGGACCAGGAGTTCGGCAACTCGCTGCCGATCGTGGCCGCGTACGAGCACATGGACGAGGCGTTCCCCGGCGGGCCCTCCCCCGCCCAGGTGGCCGTCAAGGCCGATGACATCAACGCCGCGCCGGTGCGCGCCGCGATCGAGGACTTCCGCGCCGAGGCCGTCGCCAAGGGCGCCTCCAAGGGCCCGGTGAAGGTGACCGTCCACGACCGCCAGAACCTCGCCGTCATCGAGGTGCCGCTGGTCGGTGGCTCCGACGAGGCCAAGAGCGAGAAGAGCCTGAACATCCTGCGCGACACGGTGCGCCCGGACACGCTCGACAAGGTGGACGGCATCGCCGACGCCCCGATCGGCGGCTCCACGGCCCAGTCCAAGGACTTCAACGACAAGCTCGGCTCGGCCGTGACGCCGGTCTTCGCCTTCGTCATCGTCTTCGCCTTCCTGCTGATGCTGATGTCCTTCAGGTCGCTGACGATCGCCATCACCTCGATCGTGCTCAACCTGCTGTCGGTGGGCGCCGCGTACGGCGTCCTGACCGCCATCTTCCAGCACGGCTGGGGCGCGAGCCTGGTCGGCGCGGAGGGGGTCGGGGCGATCCTGTCCTGGCTGCCGCTGTTCCTCTTCGTGATCCTGTTCGGGCTGAGCATGGACTACCACGTCTTCGTGGTCTCCCGGATCCGCGAGGCGCGGATGGCCGGGCGGACCACCAAGGACGCGGTGGTGCACGGCGTGGTCACCACGGCGGGCGTGGTCACCAGCGCCGCCGTCATCATGGTCGCGGTCTTCGCGATCTTCGGAACGCTGTCGATGCAGAGCATGAAGCAGATGGGCGTGGGGCTGGCGGCCGCGGTGCTCATCGACGCCACCGTGATCCGCGGGGTGCTGCTGCCGGCCGTGATGTCGCTGCTCGGCGAGCGCAACTGGTACCTGCCGCGCTGGCTGCAGTGGCTGCCGGACCTCACCCACGACGAGCCGGTCGCGGGGGCGGCCCCCGTCGCCGGGGCGGAGCCGGAGCCGGAGCGTAAATCGGTTGCGGCCCGGTAGGACGGGTCCTTACGGTGAGCCGGTCGCGTGGCCCTTGTGCCGCGCGGCCGGTTCGTGCTTCGGCGGTACGTCGGCACGGACGGCAGGCACAACACGCACACGCACGCTCGCGGAAGGCGCTCACCGATGGGATCCATGTTCGGCGCGTTCATCCGCGACACCCAGGGCCTCGCCCGGGCTGCGTGTGTGAACGCCTCTCTCCTGCTCACCCGCCGCCCGCGGCGCGGCCCTGGTGCCCTGGCCGGCCCGGACGCGCCCAGCGCCTTCCCGAGCCGTTGACCGCTCGCCACTGAGCGCTCGACACCCGCTCGTCGCTGACCCTTTCTGAGCTCCGTAGCTTTGTAGCTTTGTAGCGGTATCGCTTCCGTATGCCCTCGGCCAGGGCCCCCGCCAGTCCAGGAATCACTCACTCCGGGACGGGCGGCAGGGCCCGTTCCGCGCTGCTGCCGCCCGCCCGGCTCCGAAAGGACCGCCGGCTGTGGCCCGCAAGCGAAATCCATCCCGAAACCCGCGCTGTTCAGAACGCGATCTGGCGCGCCGTACGCTCTCGCAGAACTTCCTGGTCGACCCGGCCGCCGTCGCTCGCGTGGTGCGGGCCGCTCGGCCACGCCACGACGGCCTGGTGGTCGAGGTCGGTATGGGCAAGGGGGCGCTCACCGAAGCGCTCGCGCCGCGCTGCCGCGAGCTCATCGGCTACGAGATCGACCGCCATCTCATCCCCGGACTGCGGCTGCGCCTGGCCGCGCACTCCCATGTGCGCGTGGTGCACCAGGACTTCCTGACCGCCCGGCCACCGCTCGAACCGTTCGCGGTCGTCGGCAATGTGCCCTACGCCCGCACCTCCGAGATCGTCGACTGGTGTCTGCGGGCGCCCCGGCTGACCTCGGCCACCTTCATGACCCAGCTGGAGTACGCCCGTAAGCGCACCGGGGACTACGGCCGCTGGAGTCTGCTGACCGTACGGACCTGGCCGGACGTCGACTGGCAGCTGTGCGGGCGGGTGCCGCGCGCCGCCTTCCGGCCGGTGCCGCGCGTCGACAGCGGGATCCTGCGGCTGACGCGGCGCCCCCGGCCACTGCTGACGGGCGCGGCCGAGCGGGCCGCGTACGAGCGGATGGTCGAGCTCGGTTTCTCCGGCGTCGGCGGGACCTTGTACGCATCGCTGCGCCGCGCGCACCCCGCCCGGCGGCTGGACCGCGCGTTCCGGCGGGCGGGGCTCGGCCGGGACGCCGTGGTGGCGTATGCGACACCGCGGCAGTGGCTGCTGCTGTTCGAGGAGCTGAGCGGCACGCCCGGATAACCGGTGCTCAGGCGGTCGGCTCGAAGGAGTTGAGGGTGCGGGTGAAGTCCCGGGTGGACAGCAGCAGCTTGTAGATGATGGCCAGCTCGAACACGAGCAGCAGGACACCCGAGACGACGGTCCCCGCCACCACCGAGTCCAGGACGGGCCCGACGATGAACACGCCCATCTGGAACTCGATACCGCTGATGAGATGGGCACGGACGCGGTGCCGCGTCAGGAACGAGCGGCACCGTGTCCACCAGGGGAAGCGGCGGCGGAACTCCTGTTGCAGATCGACGACCGTGGGCTCGGCCGCGTCGGAGGTCTCCGGCGCGGTCACCGTGATGGCCTCGGCCGTCGTTTCCGCCCCCGCCTCCGTCGTCGTACCGCGCGCCGCCTTGGCCGCGACGGCGCGGTCGTGCTCCACATCGGCTTCGGGGTTCTCCCGGAGCAGGTCCTCCATGAAGGCCAGTTCGGCCTCGTTGTGCGACTCACGGGCCGCCTGCATCCGGGCCTTGATCTGCTCGCGCATCCCGTGCCGGATCTTGAACGTCTCGAGCGCGTTGATATAGCGCAGCGCGTCCAGGGACGTCACGGCGAGTGCGAGCCAGATGTAGAGCACATCCCCGGTGCGCTCGTACTGGCCGCCCATCAGCGCGACCGCGCAGACCAGGACCCGGATCCGGTCGAAGACGAAGTCCAGCCAGGCGCCGAAGACCGAGCCGGTGCCGGTGAGCCGGGCGAGCTTGCCGTCCATGCAGTCGAAGATGAAGCTGACGTGGTAGAGCAGGGCGCCGAGCAGCAGCCAGCGCCAGTCCCCCTGTGCGAAGCAGGCGGCGGATCCGAGGCCCACGAGGAACGCACCCCAGGTGAGCTGGTTGGGGGTGGCGCGGGTGTGCATCGCGGTCCAGCGGACCAGCGGTGTGGCGACGGGGTCCACGAGCAGGACGGTCCACCACGCGTCGCGCTTCTTCTCGGTGATCCGGCGCACTTCGGCGAGTGGCGGTATGTCTGGGCGCATGTCCAACTTCCCGGCTTTGGTCAAGAGTTCACCCGACGGTAAGAAGCCGTTAAGAAAGGACACAAGGTCGACCGAACACAACCTTTTGCGCGCGGTAACGGTCTCCCGGAGGGAGCGGGTCCATGGCACCGGCCTGTCAGCCGGGTCGGTAGACCGCCAGCCGGAAGGACGTGGTCACCCGTAGCGGGGCGGGCAGACGGGCCGCCCGGCGGCGCACCTCGGCCCCGTCGAGGTGGTGGGCCGAGGGCCCCATGGCGGCCGCGTGCTCCGCGTCCTCGGCGGTCAGCGCGACCGTACGGTCGTACGACGCGGTGCGCTCCAACCGGAAATGGCCGTCCAGCGCACGGCGCAGCCGGGCCTCCTTGGCCGGGTCGACCGACAGCAGGCCCATGGAGGGCCTGAGTTCTCCCAGGTGGCGCTCCGTAGGGGTGACCACCAGCAGCGCCCCGCCGGGCCGCAGCACGCGGCGGAACTCCCCGCCGTTGCGCGGCGCGAACACATTGAGCAGCACATCGACCGAGCCGGTCCGTACGGGCAGCGGCCGCCGGAGGTCCCAGCGGGCGGCGCCCGCGCGTGGGTGGGCCCGCCCGGCGCGCCGCAGCGCGTGCTTGGAGGTGTCCAGCGCCAGACCGACCGCGCCGGGGGCGGTGTCCAGTACGGCGGACAGGTAGTAGCCGGTGCCCGCCCCGGCGTCCAGCACGGTGCCGCCGGGCGGGCACAGCGGCGCGGCGAGCCGCGCGAGAACGTTCGCGAGCCCCGCGTAGTGCCCGGCCCCGAGGAACGCGGCCCGGGCCCGGACCATGGCCGCGGTGTCGGCGCTCGCCGTGGACGCGCCGCCGACGAGCAGGCTGGCGTATCCCTGGCGGGCGATGTCGAAGGCGTGGCCTCGGGCGCAGCCGAGCGCCCCGGTGCGGGGCCGGAGGCCGTCGCCGCACAGCGGGCACAGGAGGGCGTCGAAGGGTTCGGCCACGGCCGTGACATTAAACGAGACGAGACGTCTCGTGCAACCTCCGCAGTCCTCCTGCCTCCCCCCTCGTAGTCCTCCTGCATCCGCCCTCGTAGTCCTCCTGCCTCCGCTCTTATCGCTGGTAGCGGGCGAGCACCAGGTTTCCGTCGTCCACCAGTCGCTCTCTCAGCTCCGCCATCCCGATCTCGCCGCCGTAGTACTCCTGGAGCCCCGGCGTGGCGATCTTGTCCTTCCACTCCGGATAGCCGCGCACCGTCTGGGCCGGCGCCGGGCGCAGCGCGGGCGCCAGGGCCGTGCCGGTCGCCCAGCCGTGCTCGCGGGTGCGCAGCGCGGGGTCGGCCAGGGCGCGGGTGCCCGTCGGCAGCAGCCAGTCGCCGCGCGCGAGCCGCACCATGTTGCGCGGCCGGAGGAAGAAGTCGATGAAGCGGACCGCCTCCTCCTTGTACGGGCAGTCCTCGGCGATCGACAGCGTCTGCGGGCTGACGCCCTGCCGCTGGTCTCCGCCCGGCCCCGCGGGCGCCGGGAGGACGGTCCACGCGAAGCCCTTGGGCGCCTGCTGCACGAGCTGCTGGCGGTACGAGAAGCCGAGCGGCACCATCGCGTACTTGCCGCCGAAGAAGCCGGGCAGGGTGTCCGAGCCGCCCATGCCGAGGGTCGACCGGGAGCCGGTGCCATCGGCGCCCAACTGGCGGTGGATGACGGCGGGGACCGCCTGGTCGGCGGCGTCGAAGCGGATGGTGACCTTGCCGTCGGCGCCCCGGTGGAAGAGCCGGCCGCCGGTGGACAGCGACAGGTTGAGGGTCGCGGAGACGGGCTCCTTGAGCGGCCAGGCCACCCCGTAGGCCCCCTTGTGCGTCAGCCGCTTGGCGACGTCCTCGAACTCCTCCCAGCTCCATGGGTCCCGCGCGGTCGGGATCCGCACCCGCGCCGCCTCCAGCAGGGCGCGGTTCGCCATGATCATGCGCGGCTCCTGGAGGAACGGCACGCCGTAGATGCCGTCGCCGAACGTCGCGGTCCCCCAGCTCTCCTGCGGGATGTCCTCCTCGAGGCGCCGGGGCAGCAGACCGGTGAGGTCGGCCAGCGAGCCGCCGTACGCGAAGTCCGCGAGGTCATCGGTGGCATCGTGGATGATGTCGGGCGGCTCGCCGCCCTCGAAGGCGGTCAGCAGCTGGTCGTGGACGCCGGTCCAGCTGCCCTGGACGTAACTCACCCGGATCTTCGGGTTGGCCGCGTTCCACTCCGCGACCAGCTGCTTGTTCACGGCGATGGACTCCTGCTGCCAGGCCAGCGACTGGAAGCGCAGGGTGACCGTGCCATCGGCCGAGCGGCGGCGCCGGTCCGCCGAACAGCCGGACAGCAGCGCGGCGGCGGGCAGCAGCGCGGCGGTGGCGGGCGCGGCCAGCGCCCCGCCGAGGAAGTGCCTGCGGCGCATCAGTGCTTCACCGCCCCGGCCAGCACGCCGCCCGTGATCCGCCGCTGGAGGACGGTGAACAGGACGAGGGAGGGGATCGTGGCGAGCAGCGCGGCCGCGGCGAGCGGACCGAGGTCGGCCACGCCCTCCGCGCCGATGAAGTGGGTGAGGATGACCGGCATGGTCTGCTTCTCCGGCGACTTGAGCAGGACCAGGGCGAAGAAGAACTCGTTCCAGGAGGTGATGAAGGCGAAGAGGGCGGTGGCCACGATCCCCGGGGCGAGCAGCGGGGCGGTCACCGAGACGAGAATGCGTGCCTTGCCCGCGCCGTCCACGGCCGCGGCCTCCTCCAGTTCGCGCGGTACGGCGCGGACGTACCCGGTGAGCATCCACAGCGCGAACGGCAGCGCCCACACCACGTACACCGCCACCAGGCCCGCGAGGGAGTCGATCAGGCTGAGGTTCTTGAGGATCAGGAACAGCGGGATGATCACCAGCACCAGCGGGAACGCCTGGCTGACCACGACCCAGCCGGTGGCCGCGCGGGACAGCGGGGACCGGTGGCGGGCCATGACGTACGCCATCGGGGTCGCGAGGGCGACGGCGATGACGGCGGCACAGGCGGCGGCGATCAGGCTGTTGGCGGCGGCCTGGAGGAGCGGCTGCTCGTCGAACGCCTGGCGGAAGTTGTCCAGGGTGGGGTGGTCGGGGATCCAGTGCGGGTCCAGGGTCGCCAGCTCGCGGGGCGGCTTGAAGGCGGTGGACATCAGCCACAGGAAGGGCAGGACGAGGAAGGCCAGGTAGCACAGCAGCGCGAGGTACTGCCCGGCGCGGGCCGTCCGGCGAGTGCCCATAGTGCGCGTGGTGCCCATGGTGCCCATGCGCTTCATCGGTCGTCCCCCCTCAGCCGGCCGACCAGGTACACGGCGAGCAGTACGGACACCACCGCGACCAGGACGCAGCCCATCGCCGCCGCATAGCCGAACTGGCCGTAGCGGAACGCCTCTTCGTACGCGAAGAGCATCGGCAGCCGGGTGCGGCCGCCGGGGCCGCCGTTGGTCAGGACGTAGACCAGCGCGAAGGAGTTGAGGTTCCAGATGAAGCTGAGCGCGCTGATCGCGAGGGCTATCGGCCGGATGGCGGGCCAGGTGACGGTGCGGAACCGACGCCAGGCGCCGGCGCCGTCCACCGCCGCGGCCTCGTGCAGCTCACGGGGCACATTGGCGAGCCCGGCCAGCAGCGCGACGGTCACCTGCGGCATGCCCGCCCACACGCCCACCACGATGACGGCGGGCAGGGCGGTCGTGGGGTCGCTCAGCCAGTCCTTGTCGGTGCCCAGCGCGTCGCCCAGCAGGCCGGCGTCGGGCTGGTAGACCAGCCGCCACATGATGCCGACGACGATTTCCGGCATCGCCCAGGGGACGATCGCGAGGGCGCGCGCCAGCCAGCGGAAGCGGAGGTTCTGGTTGAGCAGCAGCGCCAGTCCGAGCGCCAGCACGAACTGCGGGACCGTCACCCCGACCGCCCACTGAAGACCGATGCGGAAGGACTCCCAGAAGAGCCGGTCCTGCGCCAGGTCCTGGAAGTTGAGCAGGCCGATCCACTGGGTGGGGCGGGTGCGGCCCGACTGGGAGTCGGTGAAGGCCAGCGCGATCCCGTACAGCAGGGGACCGACGCTGAGCACGAGGATCGGTATGAGTGCGGGCAGGACCAGGAACCACGCGCCGCGACCGGGCCTACCGTCCGGCGGCTTGTTGCCCGGCGGTCTGTTGCCCGGCCGCGCCATTGCGGCCATCGATGTCACGGCGAAGGGCTCCTTAGGGCGTATCTCAGTGTGGCTGAATCAGGGCGCCCGGTGCGGAGGCCCACGTCATCGTGCGGAGGGTGCGCGGCGCAGTCAAGCGTTTGGATCTCCTTCGATCTCCTTGGATCTCCTTGGCCGATACGGGACTTGAGCGCGGCCACCGCTCGGGGCGCCCGCTCCGGCGGCTCGTCGACGCCGGGGCCCGCCGCCGTCGGCCCCCGGGTCGGACGGCATGATGGGCAGGCCCCACGGGTGAGCCCGGGGCGAAGAGCGAGCCCTGCGCGGACGGGGAGACAGCGGCGCGGTACACAGAGGAGGCACGGTATGGGGAACGCGGCGCTGACCGAGGAGCGGGCGCGCGCGGTGCTCGCCGCCGCGCTGCCGCCGTACCGGGCGCGCACCGCCGAGGCGCGGCTGCTGGCGCTCGGCGAGAACGCCGTCTTCGCCGTCGACAGCCTGTCCCTCGTGGTGCGGATCAGCCGCGATCTCGAGGTGTGGGACCGGGCCGCGCGGGAACTCCAGGTCGCCGACTGGCTGGCGCGGGAGGGTCTGCCCGCGGTGCGCCCGGACCGCCGCTACGGCCCGGAGCAGCCCCTCCCCTTCGGCGGCCACCTCGTCACCTACTGGCAGCAGCTCCCCGAGCCCGTACGCCCCGCCGGCCCCCGCGACCTCGGCGCGCTGCTGCAGCTGGTGCACGCGCTGCCCGACCCACCCTTTGCCCTGCCGGGCCGCGATCTGCTGGGCGGCGTCGAGCGCTGGCTGCGGCTGGCCGGGGACGCGATCGACCCGGCGGACGCCGCGTATCTGCGGGCCCGCCGGGACGAGGCCGCGGCGGCCACCGCGGAGCTGACCCCACGGCTGCCGCCCGGCCCGGTGCACGGCGACGCGCTGCCGCGCAATGTGCATATCGGCCCCGACGGACCGGTGCTGGTCGACCTGGAGACCTTCTCCCACGACCTGCGCGAGCACGACCTCGTCGTCATGGCCCTCACCCGGGACCGCTACGGGCTCGGCCCGGCCGCGTACGACGAGTTCGTGGCGGCGTACGGCTGGGATGTGTGGGAGTGGGACGGCTGTGCGGTGCTGCGGGGCGCGCGGGAGATCGCGAGCTGCGCCTGGGTCGCCCAGCACGCACCGGGCAATCCGGCCGCGCTCACCGAATTCCGCCGCCGGGTGGCCTCCTTGCGGGACGGCGATTCCACGGTCCGCTGGTACGCGTTCTGACCGGCCGCCCGGAGGGCGGGCGGCGGGCCACATGGCCGCCGCTCCGCGCGGAAGGCCGCGCCGGCCCGTCCGGACACCGCGCCAGCGCTTGTCGCGGGCTAGGTGGACGCAGGGTGCGCGCCGCCGCGGTGGCCCGCCCGCCGTCGGCCGGCGCCCTGCGCGAGCCGCTGCCGCGGCGCCGGGCGAGCCGCGGGCCACTGCCCTGTCAGCCGGTCAGCCCACCACCGCCTCCGCCCCCACCTCGGCCTTGCCCGCCGGCGCGTGGAGTGGCCAGTGACCGTCGACCACCGCGTCCGGCGTGCCCTTGCGGCGCAGCCAAGCCTGGAAGTCGGCCGCCCATTGGGCATACCAGACGACCTGCTGCCGGTGCAGCTCCCACAGGTCAAGACCCGCCACCTGGCCGTGTCGCTCCGCGACCGCGTAGGCGACGTGGACCGCCGCCAGCGCGTCCGCCCCCGCGTCATGGGCGCGCTCATGGACCACCCCGTACTCCCCGCACACCGCCTCCAGCGTGCGCTTGCCCTTGCGATACCGGTCGACGGCCCGGTCTATCGTGTACGGATCCACGACCGGGCCGGTCTCGGCGCCGCCCAGCCGCTCGCCCAGCGAGGGCAGCCCATGGCGCCGCAACTCGGCGGCGAGCAGGCTCAGATCGAACGCCGCGTTGTACGCCACCACCGGCGCGCCTGCCCGCCAGTGGGCCACCAGCACGTCCGCTATCTCATCGGCCACCTCGCGCGCGGGGCGCCCCTCGGCCGCCGCCCGCTCGGTGGTGATGCCGTGCACGGCCACGGCGTCGTCCGGAATGGTCACGCCCGGATCGGCCAGCCACTCGCGCCGCCCGACCGGCTCCCCGCCCCTCACCTCGACCACGGCCGCCGTCACGATCCGCGCCTCCCCCGGGTCCGTGCCCGTGGTCTCGAGGTCGAATCCGATCAACAGCTCCCGGTGCCAGCCCATACCGGCCCTCCTTCACTTCCCCCTGGTGTGCACCACCCTCCCACGCACCACTGACAACGCCCCGGGCCCGGCGGGGCGATGAGCCCCCCGGCACGCTAAGTCCTCAGACGTCTGAGGACTCGTGTTAGAGTCCCCGCCGTCAGACATGATCGGGAGAGGTGGGGGCATGGCGGAGCCGACCCGGCTGCGGCACGGGCCTGTCGTACCGCAGGTCGAAGGCGCGCTGCGGGACATGCTGCGCGAGGGGCGCTGGGAGCGCGGTGAGCGGCTGCCCAACGAGGTGATGCTCGCGGCCGAGCTGGGCGTCGGCCGGTCCTCGGTGCGGGAGGCCGTACGGCTGCTGGCCCGGGACGGTCTGCTGGATGTGCGCCACGGCTCGGGCACCTTCGTCACCCGGACCGAGCCCGAGCAGACCGGGCAGAGTGGGCAGAGTGGGCAGAGTGAGCAGGCCGGACAGACTGGGCAGGCCGACGCCGCCGGGGAGCTGGACCTGCCACACCTGCTGCGCCGCGCCCGACTGCTGGAGGTCTACGAGGTGCGCCGGGCCCTCGAGGTGGAGGCCGCCCGGCTGGCCGCGCGGCGGACCCGCCCCGAGGACATCGCCCGGCTCACCGCGGACCTGAAGCGGCGGCAGGAGGCCGCCGAGGCCGGGCCCGCCGCCTTTGTGGACGCCGACTTGGAGTTCCACCGGACGGTCGTCGAGCTGTCGGGCAACGCCGTGCTGCTCGGCCTGTTCACCTCCGTGCTGCCGGTGCTCCGCGAGGCGCTGGTCGAGATGGTGACGTACGAGACCGGGCTGCCCGATCTCTCCTGCGCCCACGCGGATCTGCTGGACGCCCTGGCGCGCGGCGACGCCACGGCCGCGATCGCGGCCACCACCCGGCACCTGGAGGCCGTCATGGCTCTCGTCGATCCCATCAGCCCTGCCGGGGAGGAGGTGCGATGAGCGGCTCTTCCGTGCTGCGGGCCGAGGACGTCGACGTCGTACGCGACGGCCGGTATCTGCTGCGGTCGATCTCGCTGACCGTATGCGAGGGCGAGCACTGGGCGCTGCTCGGCGCCAACGGCGCGGGCAAGAGCACCCTGCTCGGCCTGCTCGGCGCGCTGACCCACCCCACCCGGGGCACGGTGCAGGTCCTCGGGCACACGCTGGGCCGGGTGGACCTGCGGGAGCTGCGCACCCTCGTCGGCCATGTCAACCCCCGCCATCCGCTGCGCTCCCCGCTGCGGGTGCGGGACGTGGTGCTGACCGGGCTGACCAACACCGTCGAGGCCGTTCCGCGCCGACGGCCCGAGCCCGCCCGGCTGGAGCAGGCCGAGCGGCTGCTCGACACGCTGGGGGTGGGCGACCAGCGCGACGCCCTGTGGCCGACCCTGTCCCAGGGCGAGCGCGGCCGGGTGCTGATCGCCCGGGCGCTGATGCCCCGCCCGCGTCTGCTGCTGCTCGACGAGCCGGCCACCGGCCTGGACCTGGCGGCGCGCGAGCAGCTGCTGGACAGCCTGGACGCGCTGGCGCGCGACCATCCAGAGCTCGCGACCGTCCTGGTGACGCACCATCTCGAGGAGCTGCCGGCCGGCACCACGCACGCCCTGCTGCTGCGCGAGGGGCGCGCCCTGGACTCCGGGGCGGCCGACGAGGTGGTCACCACGGAGCGGATCAGCGCCTGTTTCGGCCACCCGGTCCGTATCACCCGCACCGAAGGCCGCTGGACGGCCCGCACCGGCCGGGCCCCTACCAACAGCCTCCGTCAGCCCGCCACCAGCGCGCCCATGGCCGTCGCCGACTCGGGGGCCAGCCGATAGATGCCCTGGACGCTGTGGGAGCGCTTCAACTCGCCGTCCTCGACGTGCTTGATGCGGCGCTCGCCCCGCCGGGAGCGGTAGGTCAAGGAGGCCAGGAGGTCGGGCGACACCGCCCGGTCGAACCGCAGGGGCGAGCCGGGCGGGCCGAGCAGCACCTCGCTCACCCCGCCCCCGGCCTTCAGCGCCCGCCAGCGCAGCACCCGGGCGTAGTCCTCGTCGGTGGTCAGCTCGCCGACCGTGTCGTACGGAAGGATCCGGCCCACCTCCATGCGGCCCAGCGCCCACAGCCGCTTACGGAAGGCGCGCACGGGGTAGATATGGTCGCCCTCCTTGACCCCGGCGCGCAGGAAGCTGGGCATCGACTGGAACGGCCCGCCGAAGAGGATCACCAGGCGCTCGCCCTCGTAGCCCTCCTTCTTGAGGTACGCGCACAGGTCGTTCGTCCACAGCATGGTGTAGGCATCCGGCATGCCGGGAGGCTAACCACCACCACTGACAACGCAGGTCAGGTCAGGACACCGGCCGGGAGTCCGCCCACACGCTCTCGAACTCCTCCCGGTACGTACCGAACAGCCCGTTGTCGCCGTCGCGGCTCAGGTCCTGCCCGTCCCGCACCACATCGTGCCCGCGCCCGCCGCCGCGCAGCACCAGCACCGGGGCCTCGATGCCCCGGGCCTTGCGCAGATACGACTGGACGACGGCCAGGCCGTCGGAGCCGTCGCCGTTGACCAGGTAGGCGGTGAAGCGCGGGGTCTCGTCGAAGACATGGATCTCGAACGCGCCGGGGTCGCGCAGCCGGGCACGTACCCGCCGCATATGGAGGATGTTCATCTCCACCGACCGGCTCATCTCGCCCTTCTTGAGCCCCAGCTCGCGTTCGCGCCGCCGCACCGCGCTGCTGGCCGGGTTGAGGAACAGCAGCCGGGCCCGGCAGCCGGCCTCGGCCAGCCGGACCAGCCGGCGGCCGGAGTAGTTCTGGACCAGGAGGTTGAGCCCGATGCCGACGGCGTCGAGGCGGCGGGCGTTGCCGAACAGGTCCTCGACAGGCAGCTGCCGCTGCAGCCGTACGCGGTCGGGGTGGACCCCCACGACGTCCGCGTACCGGTCCCCCACCAGGTCCTCGACGGCGTCGATGGGCAGCCGGTCGGCGGAGGGGGTGCCGGTGCCGCTGCCGAGGATGTCCAGGAGCCGGGCGGAGGCGCGCTCGGCCTGGGCCAGGACGGTCACGGACAGGGCCCGGTTGCGGGAGACGACGTTGCGGGCGACCTCCAGCTCGTCCAAGGCCAGTTCCACCTCGCGCCGGTCGTCGAGGTACGGCTCGAAGCACGGCCAGTGCTGGACGAGGAGTTCGCGCAGCTGCGGCAGGGTGAGGAAGCTGAGGACGTTGTCGTCGGCCGGGTCCAGCAGATAGCCCTTGCGGCGGCTCACCTCCCGTACGGCGACGGCGCGCTGCACCCACTCCTGCCCGGCGGGACCGGCCGCGGCGACGACCCAGTCGTCGTCGTGGACCGGCTCGTAGATGGGGCGGAGCACGGCGGCCACGACCGCGCGCAGCCGCTGCTCGACGAGGTTCAGCCAGATGTAGGCCCGCCCGGCCCGGCGTGCGCGGGTGCGCACCTCGGCCCAGGCGTCGGCGCCCCAGTCCAGTTCCGCTCCGATCTCCACCGGCTGTACCAGGGACACCGCACCGGGGGGTGTGTCGGTGGCGCTGTCACTCCCGGGAACCGCGTCCCCAGAAGGCAGCTCCAGCCCGCCCGAGCTCACCTGTGCACCGCCTTCCGCCCCCATCCAACGATCACCGCAGACTACTGCGGCGGACGGGGGCGGTGCAGCTCGATCGATCGACCTTACGGTCAACCTCCTCCTTCTGTATGGCCGTTGTGATCAGACAGTGCAGAAGGCGTGAGCGGATTCATAGCGGTGACGTCCCGGGGGGCGAGCTGGAAGCCCTGCCAGTGCACCGGCATGGGCTCCTGGTCCTCGTCGCGGGCGATGTGGTGGAACCCGATGTTGACCCACACGATGGGGTGCTTGAGGTTCTCGCCGTTCACCCACTTGTCGACGCTCTTGCCCACACTGCAGCTGCGCGGGTTGTTGCTGGCGAACTGCTCGCATTTGTTGTACTCGGTGAAGTAAACATCGTGCTTGGTGTAGCTGCGGCCGGGGAACTTGCTGGTGTGGCCGGGCACGATCTCGTAGCTGCGCGGATGGCCGTCCTTGTTCTTGCCCGCGGCGGACACGACCCGCCACCAGCGCTGGGCCGCGGCGTCCCCGGCCAGTTCCTTGGTGACCTTGGTGCGGGTGGTCTTGGTCTTGGGCTTCTGACCGGTGGCGGTGGTGGTCTTGGAGTCGTACTGCTCGATCTTGCTCTTGGGGGAGCCGTCGAGGCCGAAGTTCAGCCGCCAGAAGACGTTGTGGGCGTGGCTGGTGGCGTAGTCCTTGGCTCCCTTGCCGATCGGCCAGCCGCGGCCGTCACCCGCGTCGTAGTCGATCGGGGAGAGCGTGCCGGTGGCGCCGACCTGCATGGTCATGGTGCCGTCGCCGGAGAACCGCCACTCGGTGATGTACTCGTACCAGCCGACCATGTTGACGGTGTAGAGGAGCAGGTCCTTGCCCTGCCGCTGGTAGACCTTGTCGCCGTCGGGGCCGGCGCCGCCCATGCGGTAGGCGTGGCCGCGGGCTCGGGTGGTGGCACACAGACCTTTCACATCCGGGTGATCCGGGTCCCATGCGCCCGGGACGCGGACGGTCTTGATGGTGCCGCCGGGGCATTCGGCCGGGTCGAGCTGTTGCAGCGCCTGGGCGAAGTCCTGGCCGGTGAGATCGTCGTACTCATTGCTGCCGTCGTCGTACGGCACATGGATCTGGGCGAGTTTCGCGCTGGTCAGCACCTTGATCGGGGCGGCCTCGCCCTTGGGCTGGTACGAGACGTTGTCGAGCACGAGCCCGGCCTTGCTGTCGTAGTGCCAGCACATCCGCCAGGTGGTGCCGCCGTCCAGCTTCTGTTCGATCTTGTACGCGGCCGAGCAGTCGGCCGCGGCGGCCGGGGCCTTCGCGGGCGCCTTGGGGGCGGCCTGGGCGGAGCCGGCCGGACCGGCGGCGACGCCCGTGACCCCGATGAGCGCGGAGGCGCCGAGGGCCGCCGCGACCCGGGCGCGGGCACGGCGGAGCCTTCTTTCAGGCATGGAGGTACTCCTGTGATGAACGTAAGGGTGTGCGAAAAGGAGCTCGCCGGGGGCGTCAGCCCAGCCGGTGGACGGTGCGGTCGCTCAGGTCGATCACCAGCTGCCGGGTGTCGATCCACTGCCCGCCCGTGACCCGGGTGAACAGCCGTACGCAGCGGTGCTTCCCGCAGTCCGCGAGGGCGGCCGGCCCGGCGTTCTCCTCGTCGACTCGGTAGACGAAGCCGGTGACGGTCAGCTGGTCGGGACCGGTCAGCGCTCTGCTGGTGGCGCCCTTGTAGTCCCGCTTGAGGCCGTCGCCGAGCTTGTCGGCGATCAGCAGCCGGGCGGCCTCGCGCGCCTCGTCGCGGGTCGGCGGCGGCTGGACGCCGTGCTGAGTCTCGGTGTGTTCGACCTTGTCGGAGGCGAGGTCGACGGTCTTGATGACGTAGGCGTCGTCCTTGTAGTCGTAGTACGAGACCTCGGCTCGGCGCGGCGGGTCGGCCTGTGCCACCTCCTCGGGAGACAGCTCCGCGAGGTCGGTGGCCAGCCGCTGCGGGCCCTTGCCGCCGGTGACGTTCTCACTGCTGTCGCGCAGGCTCCGGTTGACCGCGAGCTGCTCGGCGCGTTTCATCTCGTCGTCGGTGAGCGGATCCCGGCCGGTGCCGGTCTTCCCCTGAGTGGGGGCGGACTCCACAACAGCGGGCTGCTGCGCCGCCGACCCACCCTGCTCGGCCGTCGAGCTCTGCGGGCCGCCGTCGCGCCCCGCCGCCGCGCCTTTCTCCTGGCCGGACGCGTCGCTCGGAAGCGTCACCCCCACCATCACCGCAGTGGCGGTGACCGCGATGGCCGCACCGGCCACCACCTTGCCCAGGTGGCGGTGCATTACTGTGCGCACATTCTCCCCCAAACACCCCTCAGGTCGCATGGGACCGCATACCGGGAGATCCAGTATGCGGAGTCACCCCGTAGGACGAACCGATCTGGTCGCAGGTTGCCTCCGTTTCCAGGAAGTTGTGGCGAAAGTGCTACGCCAGGGCGCGAGTTGGGCAAGGATTCCTCCTCGTCCCTCCTCGTCCGGCGCCAGGGGTGCTCGCGGGCCCCGGGGCAGAAGTGGAAGAGTCGACGCATGCAGGTCTGGCCGGGACAGGCTTACCCCCTGGGCGCCACCTATGACGGCGCCGGAACCAACTTCGCGGTCTTCTCCGAGGCCGCCGTGCGGATCGAGCTGTGCCTACTGCACGACGACGGCTCGGAGACCGCGGTGGAGCTGCGCGAGACCGACGCCTTCGTACGCCACGCCTATCTGCCCGGGATCATGCCCGGGCAGCGCTACGGCTTCCGGGCCCACGGCCCGTACCAGCCGGAGCGCGGCCAACGGTGCAACTCCGCAAAGCTGCTGCTCGACCCGTACGCCAGGGCGCTCAGCGGGCAGATCAACTGGGGCGAGGAGGTCTACGGCTACCACTTCGACCGGCCCGAGAAGCGCAACGACCTCGACTCGGCCCCGCACACCATGGCCTCGGTCGTGGTCAACCCCTACTTCAACTGGGGCGACGACCGGCCGCCGCGCACCGACTACCACCGCACCGTCATCTACGAGGCCCATGTCAAGGGCCTCACCATGCGCCATCCGCGGCTCCCGGAGGAGCTGCGCGGGACCTACGCGGCGCTCGCGCACCCCGCGATCATCGAACATCTGACGGAACTGGGCGTCACCACGCTCGAACTGATGCCGGTGCACCAGTTCGTACACGACCACCGGCTGGCCGACGCGGGTCTGTCGAATTACTGGGGCTACAACACCATCGGGTTCTTCGCCCCGCACAACGCGTACGCCTCCTGGGGCGACCGGGGACAGCAGGTCCTGGAGTTCAAGTCGGCCGTACGCGCCCTGCACCAGGCCGGTATCGAGGTGATCCTCGACGTCGTCTACAACCACACCGCCGAGGGCAACCACCTGGGGCCGACGCTGTCCTTCCGGGGCCTGGACAACGCCTCGTACTACCGGCTGGCGGGCGACCGCCGGTACTACACGGACACCACCGGCACCGGGAACTCCCTGCTGATGCGCAGTCCGCACGTCCTCCAGCTCATCATGGACTCGCTGCGCTACTGGGTGACCGAGATGCGGGTCGACGGCTTCCGCTTCGATCTGGCGGCCACCCTGGCCCGGCAGTTCCACGAGGTGGACCGGCTGTCCTCGTTCTTCGACCTGGTGCAGCAGGACCCGGTGGTCAGCCAGGTGAAGCTGATCGCCGAGCCCTGGGACGTCGGCGAGGGCGGCTACCAGGTGGGTAACTTCCCGCCCCTGTGGACCGAATGGAACGGCAAGTTCCGCGATACGGTGCGCGATCTGTGGCGGGGCGAACCGCGCACGCTCGCCGAGTTCGCCTCCCGGCTGACCGGCTCCTCCGACCTCTACCAGAGCGACGGGCGGCGGCCGCTGGCCTCCGTCAACTTCGTCACCTGCCACGACGGCTTCACGCTGCGCGACCTGGTGTCGTACGACGAGAAGCACAACGAGGCCAACCGCGAGGGCAACCAGGACGGCGAGAGCTACAACCGGTCATGGAACTGCGGGGTCGAGGGCGAGACCGACGACCCGGCGGTGCGGGCGCTGCGCGAGCGCCAGATGCGCAACTTCATCGCCACACTGATGCTGTCCCAGGGCGTGCCGATGCTCAGCCACGGCGATGAGTTCGCGCGCACCCAGCACGGCAACAACAACGCGTACTGCCAGGACAACGAGGTGTCCTGGGTGCACTGGCCGGAACGCGGAAACGCGGCTGTCCAGGCGGCCGAAGGGGACGCGCCGGCCGGGGCAGGCGGGGCGGCCGGTGCGACCCAGGCTTCCGAGGCGGACGCGTCGGCCCTGGAGCTGCTGCGCTTCACCCGCTCGCTGATCTGGCTCCGCCGCGACCACCCGGTCTTCCGGCGGCGCCGCTTCTTCCACGGACGGCCGGTGGAGGGCACCCACGACGAGCTGTCCGACATCGCATGGTTCACGGCCGAGGGCGAGGAGATGCGGCAGCGCGACTGGCAGGCGGCGCACGCCAAGTCGCTGACGGTCTTCCTCAACGGCAGCGCGATCTCCGAACCGGGGCCGCGCGGGGAGCGGATCACCGACGACTCCTTCCTGCTGATGTTCAACGCGCACCACGAGCCCCTGGACTTCACGGTGCCCATCGACCACGGCAAGCAGTGGCAGCTGATCGTGGACACCTCGCTGCCGGAGGGCGTGGAGCCCGGCAGCGGGGCGAAGGTGGCGGCGGGCGACCGGCTGACGCTGGTGGACCGGAGCCTGCTGGTGCTGCAGCGACCGGGGTAGCTCCGTGGGTCTGTGGTGTGTGTGGAGGGGGACGGGGCGGGTTCCCGTTCGTGCGAAGAAACCCTCGTACGAGTGTTTGGCGGATGCTTCGATCTGATGCTGTGGGGTTGTGGGTACGTACGTTCTATGACGTCCGATCGCACCGCGCCCGGGTCCACCGCGCCGACCGCCACCTACCGGCTGCAGCTGCAGCCCGCCTTCCCCTTCGAGGCGGCGGGCGCGGCCGTGCCGTATCTGGCCGCGCTCGGCGTCTCCCATCTGCACCTCTCACCGGTGCTTGAGGCCCGGCCCGGCTCCACCCACGGCTATGACGTGGCCGATCACTCGGCCGTGCGGGCGGAGCTGGGCGGCGAGGAGGGGCTGCGCGCCCTGGCCCGTACGGCGCGCGCCCATGGGCTCGGGCTGATCGTCGACATCGTGCCCAACCACATGGCAGTGCCCGCCCCGGAGCGGCTGAACAGACCGCTGTGGGAGGTGTTGAAGGACGGGCCCGCCTCGCCGTATGCGCGGTGGTTCGACATCGATTGGGGCCGGCACTGCGGCAAGGTGCTGCTGCCCGTCCTCGGCGGCACCCTCGGCGAGGAGCTGGCCGCGCTGTGGGTGGCGGACGGGGCGCTGCGCTACCACGACCACGAGTTCCCGCTGCGGGCCGGCACCGAGGGGCTGCCGCTGCCCGAGCTGCTGGACCGGCAGTGGTACCGGCTGGGCTGGTGGCGGCTGGCCCGTACGGAGCTGAACTACCGGCGTTTCTTCACCATCTCCGAGCTGATCGCGGTGCGGGTGGAGGACCCCGAGGTCTTCGCGGCGACCCATGGGAAGCTGCTGGAGCTGGTGCGCGACGGGGTGATCGACGGGCTGCGGGTGGACCACCCGGACGGCCTCGCCGATCCGGAGGGGTATCTGCGGCGGCTGGACCGTGAGGTGCGGGCCGCGGCGGGCGGCGGCCGGTGGACCGTCGTGGAGAAGATCCTCGGCCGGGGCGAGCGGCTGCCCGCACACTGGCCGGTCGCCGGCACGACCGGCTATGACGCCCTGCACCATATCGACGGCCTGTTCGTCGACCCGGCCGGTCTTGCGGAGCTGACCGCGCAATACCGCGGCTTCGCCGCGCCCCCCGAGGACCTGGGCGGCGACTGGCCGGCGACCGTGCGGCGCGCCGCACGGCATGTGGTGACGCATGAGCTGGCCGCCGAGGTGGAGCGGCTGGTGCGCGCCGCCGTGCGGATCTGCGCCGCCGAACCGCGGCTGCGCGACCATGCGCCGTGGGCGCTGCGCACGGCGATCCGCGAGCTGCTGGTGCGGCTGCCGGTCTACCGCCCGTATGTCGCCCCCGACACCCCGCCGACCCGGACGGACGCCGAGATGCTGATCCTGGCGGCGGGGGACGCGCGGGCGGCGTTCGCGGTACGGGAGGAGGCGTGGGTGGTGTTCACCGTGCGGGACGCGGCGCTCGGCAGACTGGGCGACGGACCGCACCACCGCGACTTCTGCGCACGCTTCGCCCAGACCGCCGCCGCGCTGCGCGCCAAGTCGGTCGAGGACACCGCCTTCTACCGCTTCGCGCCGCTGCTCTCGGCGGCGGAGGTCGGCGGCGACCCGGGACAGCCGGCGGTCTCCCCCGACCGGTTCCACGCCTTCGCCGCCCGGCTGCAGGCCGACTGGCCCTCGACCGGCACCGTGCTGTCCACGCACGACACCAAGCGCAGCGCGGATGTGCGGGCGCGGCTCGCGGCGCTGACCGAGTGCCCGGACCGCTGGGGGCGGCTGCTGGAGACAGTGGAGGTGCGGGAGGCGGAGGAGGTGCGAGAGAGAGTGGAGGTGCGGGGGAGAGCGAAGGTGACAGTGGAGGTGCGGGAGACGGCTGCCCCGGGCAGCGCGGCGGCGCCCGACGCCCATCTGGCGTGGACGGCGTGGCAGACGGCGGTGGGGCTCGGGTCGCCGGACGGCGAGCGGCTGCTTCCCGCGGTGCTCAAGGGGGTGCGGGAGGCGGGGCTGCGGACGACCTGGACCGAGCAGGACCTGGCGTACGAGGACGAGGTCGCCGCCTTTCTCAAGGCGGGCCCGTGCGACCCCGACCACCCGGCGTGGGCGGCGCTGGGCGGCGCGCTGGACGCCCCGGCGCGGGCCAACGTGCTGGGCGCTGCGCTGCTCCAGCTGACCATGCCGGGCGTGCCGGACCTCTACATGGGCACCGAGCACAGCTATGCCGCGCTGGTCGACCCGGACAACCGCCGCCCGCCCGAACCACGCCCGGATCTGCTGGCCCAGCTGGACGCGGGGCGCGCGCCGGACGGGACGTCGGCCGAGAAACTGCTGCTGACAGCGGCGGCCCTGCGGCTGCGGCGGAGCCACCCCCGGTGGTTCGGCCCGTCGGGCGCGTACACCCCGCTGGCCGCGGAGGGCCCGGCGGCGGCGCACTGTGTGGCCTTTCTGCGAACGGAGGGCGAGGGCGAGTGCAGGGATGGCGATGGGGACGGCGGGGCGGTCACCGCCGTCACCCGGCTGTCGCGGCGGCTCGCGGAGGCGGGCGGCTGGCGCGGCACGGCGCTGGCGCTGCCGCCGGGCCGCTGGCGGGATCTGCTGACCGGGCGGACGGTCGAGGGCACCGGCCCGTTGAGTGACCTTTTCGACCGGTTTCCGGTGGCGTTGCTGATCCGGAGCTGACGGCCCGCCAGAACTGGCGCTGTGTTCGCGGCCTAAAGCATTTACAGGCACTCCGGACGGCGCTACCTTCACAAAGTAACTTGGGAGCGCTCCCATACGACGGTTCCTGACCCGTTCGCGTCGAAGGGAAGAAGAAGCGCAATGCCACGACGATTGATGGCTCTCGCACGTCCCGCTCGCCCGCCGGGCAGTTCCCGCGCCCGCCGGTCCGTACTGCTGGTGCTGCTCGGTGTGCTGCCCGCCCTCGGCCTGGTCTTCTTCGGCGGCGGCAGCGCCTCCGCGCACGGAGCGCCGATGGCGCCCGGCAGCCGCACCTATCTGTGCTGGAAGTACAGCCTGTCCAGCACCGGAGAGGTCAAGCCGACCAACCCCGCGTGCAAGGCCGCGTTCGACAAGGGCGGGGCCAACGCGTTCTACAACTGGTTCGCGGTGCTGCGGTCGGACGGCGCGGGCCGGACCAAGGGCTTCATCCCGGACGGCCAGCTGTGCAGCGGCGCGGCCACCGTCTACAACTTCTCCGGTTTCGACCTGGGCAGCAACGACTGGCCGGTGACCCATCTGACCGCCGGTAAGTCGATGCAGTTCACCTACAACGCCTGGGCCGCGCACCCCGGTTCGTTCCGCAGCTACGTCACCAAGAACCCGATCGACCCGACGAAGCCGCTCACCTGGAACGACCTGGAGGACCAGCCGTTCAACACGGTGACGAACCCGCCGCAGACCGGCCCGGTCGGCACGGTGGACGGCAAGTACACCTGGACCGCCAATCTGCCCTCGGGCAAGAGCGGCCGCCACATCATCTACACCGTCTGGACCCGCTCGGACAGCCAGGAGACCTTCTACAGCTGCTCCGATGTGGTCTTCGACGGCGGCAACGGTGAGGTGACGGTGCCGGGCGCCTCCAGCGGCGGCAGCGACCCGACCGACCCGCCGACGGCCAAGTGCACCGCCGCCCAGAAGACCACCAGCACCTGGAACGGCGGCTACCAGGCCGAGGTGACGGTGACCAACTCCGGCGCCACCCCCATCTCCTCCTGGATGGTCGACTGGACCCTGCCGTCCGGGCAGCGGGTGGACAGCGTCTGGAACGGCAAACTGACCGCCACGGGCTCATCGGCATCGGTCACCAATGCCGACTGGAACGGCTCATTGGCGGCCGGAGCGTCGACAACCTTCGGCTATGCGGCCAGCGGCGGCTCTCCCGACGCGGCGGCGGCGCCGATCTGTATGGTGCACTGACCCGATCTCACAGCAGGCTGACCCACGCAGCGAGCTGACCCGCACAGCGCGCTGCCCCGACCCCTGATCCGCACGGTGCCCTGATCCGCTCCTCCGCCCTGTCAGGTGCACCTCACCCTGCCGGTCTGCCGTCCCCTTCCCCCTCGTGGGCGGCAGACCGGCCTTTCTCTGTCCGCCCCCACCACCCCCGGTCGAGCAACCCGACGAAGGAGGCCGCGGCCCCGGTGAGTTCGACCCGGGAGAACGCCGTCAGCTCGCGCTGCCAGGGCGGATCCAGGGGCAGCACCGCACAGTCGTACCTGGCGGCCACATGCGCGGGGGCGATGAGCACCCCCGCCCCGGCGGCGGCCAGCCGCACGGCGGTCGAGGTGTGGTCCGTATGGGCCCCCGTACGAGGCGTGAAGCCCGCCCGCTCACAGGCCAGATCGAGAAAACGACGGCCCTCGATCACCGGCTCCAGCGCACAGCGCACCCAGTCCCGGTCCGCCAGCTCGGCGAGCCGCACGGAGTCCTGTCCGGCCAGCGGGTCGTCCGGCTCCACGACCACCACGATCTCCTCCTCGCCCAGCGACACCACGGGCCCCTGCCACCCCTTGGGGCGGTGGCCGATCGCGACATCCGCCACACCGCGCTCCATGCGGTCGCGCAACTCCTCACCGGTGGCGTACTCATGGACCACCAGGCTCACCTTCCCGTGGCTCCGCCGCCAGCGCGCCAGCGCCTCGGGGAGCATCCCGATGGCCACCGCGTGCAGGGTGGCGATATGCAGCTCGCCGCCCGCCGCCCCGGCCGCCGCCCGCGCCGCGCGCCGCGCCTGCCGGGCGCTGCGCACCGCGAACTCGGCATGCGGCAGAAACGCCCGGCCCATGGGCGTCAGCCGCACCCCCCGCGGCAGCCGCTCGAGCAGCGGCCCGCCGACCTCCCGCTCCAGGGCCTTGATCTGGTGCGAGAGCGCGGACTGGGTGACGCCCAGCAGCTCGGCGGCATGGGTGAAGGACGCCTCCTCGACCACCGCCACGAGATATTCCATCTGGCGCAGACTCATCCGCCGCATCCCCCTTCGCTCGCTACCTTCGCTACCGCCCTCCCCATGCAGAAAATTCATCGTATCCAGAGAAACTTTGCCTTGGACTCATGCATCGGTAGAGGCACAGGCTGGACTCATGCATGAGACAGACATCATCGTCATCGGCGGCGGAACCGGCGGCTACAGCACCGCGCTGCGCGCAGCCGCCCTCGGTCTCGACGTCGTCCTGGCCGAACGCGACCTGGTGGGCGGGACCTGCCTGCACCGCGGCTGCATCCCCAGCAAGGCGATGCTGCACGCCGCGGAGCTGGTCGACGGCATCTCCGAGGCGCGCGAGCGATGGGGTGTGAAGGCCACCCTGGAGGCCGTGGACTGGTCCGCCCTCACCGCGACCCGCGACGACATCGTGGCCCGCAACCACCGCGGCGTCGAAGGCCATCTGTCCCACGCGGGCGTCCACCTGGTCCGCGGCTCCGCCGCCCTGACCGGCCCGCGCACCGTACGCATCACGCCGGTCGACACAGCGACCGGCGCCGGGACGGGCGCAGCGGCCGGCACAGGCGCGGACGCGGGTGGCGAGTGGACCGCGCGGCGCGGCATCGTGCTGGCGACCGGCTCCCGCCCGCGCACCCTCCCCGGGCTGGCACCCGACGGCCAACGGGTCGTCACCAGCGACGACGCCCTCTTCGCCCCGGGACTCCCGGACTCCGTCCTGGTGCTGGGCGGCGGCGCGATCGGCGTCGAATACGCCTCACTGCACCGCTCCATGGGCGCGGACGTCACCCTGGTCGAGGCGGCGGACCGGCTGCTGCCGCTCGAGGACGCGGACGTCAGCCGCCACTTGACGCGCGGGCTGAAGAAGCGCGGCATCGAGGTGCTGACCGGCGCCCGGCTGGAGCACGCCGAGCCGTACGCGGACGGGGTGCGCGCCACCGTCCGCCCGGCCCGCGGCGAGCCGCGCACCCTCGACGCCCAGCGGCTGCTGGTCGCCGTCGGCCGCGCCCCGGTCACCGACGCCCTGAACCTGGGCGCCGCCGGGCTGACCACCGACGACCGCGGATTCGTCGCCCCCGCCGACTGGTCGCGGCTGGAGACCGCGGTGCCGGGCATTCATGTCGTCGGTGATCTGCTGCCGCCGCCCTCGCTCGGGCTGGCCCACGCCTCCTTCGCGGAGGGGCTGCTGGTGGCCGAGACCCTGGCGGGCCTCTCACCCCAACCCCGGCCCGTGGACTACGACACCGTCCCCCGGGTGACCTACTCCAGTCCGCAGACCGCCGCCGTCGGCCTGTCGGAGGCTCAGGCGCGCGAGCGGGGCCTGGACGTCGTCGCCAACACCATGCCGCTGACCGCTGTGGCCAAGGGCATGGTGCACGGGCAGGGAGGCATGGTGAAGGTCGTCGCCGAGCGGGCGGGCGAGGGCACGGGCCAGGTGCTCGGCGTCCACCTTGTCGGCCCCCATGTCTCGGAGATGGTCGCCGAGAGCCAGCTGATCGTCGGCTGGGACGCCGAACCCTCCGACGTGGCCCAGCACATACACCCGCACCCCACCCTCTCCGAGGCCGTGGGCGAAGCCTTCCTCACTCTGGCCGGGCGCGGTCTCCATCAGATATGAGCGGACCGGACGGGCTTCCGGACGGGCTCTTGCCCGACTCCTCGGCGACGGCCACCACGAGGAAGCCGACCACGGCCAAGCCGATGCTCGCGTACAGCTCATAGCCATCCAGGAACGGCAGAAAACGGAGCAGCGCCGTCAGCCGGAACCAGCCGATGAGCTCGTGGACGATCCCGATGAGCCCCTGGATCAGCAGAATGGCGCCCACCAACTCGCATGCCTTTCTCATGTGTTCGAGGCTAGGCGGCGGTCCGGCGGGCGCGGGTCAGCCAAAGGTCTATGGCCCCGCAACTTTGGTCGATACCCGCGCCCGAGACCGCGACCGCGCCGCCGCTCGCCAGTAGATTCGTCGTATGGGCAGCTCAGAGGCCGTGCAGACGGCAAGCAGCGAGCGCGTCGGGACGCGCCGCACCATGCGCGACTGGATCGTGGACGTGTGCTGTATCTCGCTGGCGGCCCTGTTCTCGCTGACGGCCTCCGAGTCGATGGCCAACGACCCGTCGGTGTCGGACGAGGCGCTGTTCGCCGACCTGATGGCCGGTGTGGTGGCCTGTCTCGCGCTGTGGCTGCGCCGCCGCCGGCCGGTCGAGCTGGCGCTGGTGCTGCTGGCCGCGGGCGTGGTCTCGTACTACGTCGCGGGGCCGCTGCTCGTGGCGCTGTTCACGGTCGCGGTGCACCGGCCGCTGCGTACGGTCGCGTGGGTCGGCGCCGCGGCGCTGGCCCAGATCTTCGCCGCCCCGGCAGTGCACCCCGACCCCGACGTCGACTACATCGGAGACGTACTGCTCGGCGCCCTGCTCATCAGCGGCGCCATCGGCTGGGGCATGTTCGTGCGCTCACGGCGCCTGCTGCTCGAATCGCTGCGCGAGCGAGCGGCGCGCGCCGAGGCGGAGGCGGCGCTGCGCGCCGAGCGGACCCAGCGCCTGACGCGTGAGCGGATCGCCCGGGAGATGCACGATGTGCTCGCCCACCGGCTCTCCCTGCTGAGCGTGCACGCGGGCGCGTTGGAGTACCGGCCCGACGCGTCCCCGCGGGAGGTGGCCGAGGCCGCCGGGGTGATACGCAGCAGTGCGCACCAGGCGCTGCAGGATCTGCGCGAGGTGATCGGCGTGCTGCGGGCCCCGGACCCCAACGATGCCGACGCCGAGGGCAGCCCGCCCGACCAGCCGCAGCCGACCCTCGCCGATCTGCCGCGGCTGGTGGAGGAGTCGCGCCGGGCGGGCATGCGGGTGACGCTGTCGGACGAGGCGGGCGTCGCCGGGACGGGCAGGGCGGGCGAGGCGGCCGTGCCGGGCGAGGCGGCCGTGCCGGGCGCCACCGGCCGTACGGCCTACCGGATCGTGCAGGAGGGGCTGACCAACGCGCGCAAGCACGCGCCCGACGCGGAGGTGACGGTGACGGCGTCGGGGGCGCCGGGTGAGGGGCTGACCGTAGAGGTGCGCAATGCCGTACGCGCCCCGGTGCGCGCCGGCACACCCGCCGACCCGCCACATCACAGCGACCGGCCGGGCGCGATCCCCGGATCGGGCCAGGGCCTGGCCGGGCTGGCCGAGCGCGCGGCGCTGACGGGCGGCCGGCTGGAGTGCGGCCCTTCGGACGACGGGGACTTCCGGCTGTACGCCTGGCTACCGTGGCCCGCATGAGCTCATCCGTTACAGAGACCGTGGTCAGGTCTCGGTATTCCGGGCCTTTCGGCCCGGAAGGTCCGTCACATCACCAAAGCGTGAGGGCTTCAGCTTGAGTACGGTCTCTCGTTTCCTTCCCGCGTGGTGCGGGGATTGCGCCACCTGCCCGCCCCGGCCCGGCCTTGCGGCTGGATCGGGTGGCGCGGGTCTTCTGGTCGGCTCCACGAGGCTTCGGCGCTCGCACGCCCTGGTCTCCGGCCACTCCGGTACCAGTTACTGCGGCCGCCGCGAGGGTGGCGAGGTTGCGTGCGGCGTTCTCGTCCCGGTCCATCACGAGCGGGCACTCGTCGCAGTCGAAGACTCGGACGTGCAGCGGCAGCTTGGCTTTCACCGCGCCGCAGACCGAGCAGGTCTTGGAGGAGGGATACCAGCGGTCCGCCACCACGATGCGGCAGGCGTTGCGCTGGGTTTTGTAGGTGAGCTGGCGGCGGATCTCCCCGAATCCGGCATCGGCGATCCTGCGTGCAAGGCGCCGGTTCTTCAGCATCCCGGCCACGTTCAGGTCCTCCACCACCACGGTGCCGTACTTGGCCGTGAGCATGGTGGTGAGCTTGTGCAGGGCGTCCGCCCGGAGGTTCGACACCCGGTGATGCACCTTGTTGCGCTGGGCGTTGGCCTTCTCCCACCGCTTCGACGCCTTGCGTCCGGTCCGCCGATCCGGGCCCTGGCGGCGGGACACTGTGCGGGAGAGGCGTTTGAGGGTCGTCAGCGCGGTGTCGTAGTGGGCGGGGTTGGGCTCTGTGCGGATCTCGCCCGTGCTGTCGGCCATGACCGCGAGCGTCTTCACGCCGAGGTCGACACCGACCACGGTATCGGGGCGCGCCACGCGCTCGATGTCCCGCTTCACCTCCACCTGGAAGGAGACGAACCACCTGCCGCGCTCGTGGCGGACCGTCGCGGACAAGATCCGCGCGGTGCCGTTCGCGATGCGGCGCTGGAGCTTGCGGGTGTTCTCGTGGACGCGGATGGTGCCGAGCCGGGGCAGCGTGACGTGCCGGCGGTCCGGCTCGACGCGGATGGTGCCGGTAGTGAACCGGCAGGACAGCCGTGCCATCCGCTTCGTCTTGAACCGCGGCATGCCGACCCGGGTGCCCTTACGGGCACCGCGCTTGGACTTCGCGTAGTTGTCGAACGCGGCAGCAGCGTTTGCGAGCCCGGTGGAGTATGCCTCCTTGGAGTTCTCCACCCACCATCCCACGAACCGCTCATCGGTCGTCTTGACAGCGTTGAACGCCTTCCGCAGCGACGGCAGCGACCACGGGCGCCACTGCGTCAACTCCTCTTCCGGGATGCCGTACGTCTCCTCGGCACGACGCTGCCACCACGACGCGGTCACCCAGCCGAGGGCCCAGTTGTACGCGGCCCTGGCAGCGCCGCAGTGCGAGCGCAGCGCACGCTCCTGAGTCTGGTTCGGGTCAAAAGCGAACCGGTACGCCTGCACCACGAAACCCGGCTGCAGCTGGAACCTCTTCACCCGGCAGCCTCGCCGGCCGCCACCGCCACCGCGCGGGCGGCACGGTTCTTCGCGGCCCGCTGCCCGTACAGCCGGGCGCACATCGACGTCAGGACCTCGGTCATGTCCCGCACCAGGTCATCGGTGGTCTCCTCCGCCTCGAGGACGACCAAGCGGCGCCCGGACGCGGACAGGGCGGCTTCGAGGTGCTCAACACCGAACCGAGCCAGCTGGTCACAGCGCTCCACCACGATCACGCCAACCTTCGGGTCGGACAGAACCCGGTGCAGCTTCCGCCGACGCCCGTTCAACCCGGATCCGATCTCCTTGACGACCTCGCTCACAGCAAGACCCAGACGGTTCGCACCCTCAACGACACGGATCGCCTGCCGATCGAGGTCCGGCTTCCGGTCAGCGGACGACACCCGGCAATACGCGACCACCCGGCCCTGCGCCGCAGCAGGCCCCTCGTCAACGAGCCAGGTACCGGACGGAGCCTGGCGGACAGGGACCGGCATCGTGCCGTTCTTCACCCACCGCCAGGCCGTCTGGTAGCTGACACCCTGTCGGCGCGCCCACTCGGAAAGCTTCACGCTCCGAGCATACATGACCACAGAAAGCTATCAATGACTACGTTTCGCGGAGCAGATGACAACCCTCCGGAATCCCCCACGCCCGAGCCCGCGCCCGCCCCCGCCCCCATCCGCCTGCTGATCGTCGACGACGACCCGCTGGTCCGCGCCGGGTTGCGGCTGATGCTGGGCGGCGCCTCCTCCGGTATCGAGATCGTCGGCGAGGCGTCCGACGGCACGGAGGTGGCCGCGCTCGTGGACCGCCACTCCCCCGACGTCGTCCTCATGGACATCCGTATGCCGACGGTGGACGGGCTCGCCGCGACCGAGCAGCTGCGGCAGCGCGAACCCGCCCCCGAGGTGATGATCCTGACGACGTTCAACGCGGATGAGCATGTGCTGCGGGCGCTGCGCGCCGGAGCGGCCGGCTTTGTCCTCAAGGACACCCCGCCCGCCGATCTCGTCGCGGCCGTGCGACGGGTGGCGGCGGGCGAGCCGGTGCTGTCCCCCACCGTGACCCAGCAGCTCATCGAGCATGTGGCGGGTACCGGCCGGGACGCGCGGCAGGAGCGGGCCCGGGCGCTGCTCGACCAGCTGAACGACCGGGAGCGCGAGGTCGCGGTCGCCGTGGGCCAGGGCAAGTCCAACGCGGAGATCTCCGCGGGCCTGTTCATGAGCCTCGCGACCGTCAAGACCCACGTATCACGGATCCTGACCAAGCTGGATCTCAACAACCGCGTACAGATAGCCCTGTTGGCCCACGACGCCGGCCTGCTCGAATGACGCTCCCCGCAACCTCATGGCGCGGCCGGTGATTCGGCCTCGTACGCCCGGTGCAGCAGCTCCAGGAAGGACGGCGCCTCGGGCAGGGACACGGCGCCGATCCGGCTCACCGCCACGCCCGGCGTCCAGGAGTTCATGACCACGCCCCCGGCCAGCGCGGGCAGGTCGGCGAGCGTGATGTCCTGGACGCGCTGGGGGACGCCGAGGCGGTCCAGTTGCCGACGGACGATGCTCATGGTGATCCCGCCCAGCACCTCGGCCCGGGGCCACACCACCGAGTCACCGTCCCAGAAGGCGAGATTCCAGATCGTCGCCTCGCTGAGCCGCCCCCGCCCGTCGACGAACGCGGCGTCGTCGAAGCCCTGCGCGACCGCCTGGCGGAGGAAGTACGTCTTGGCCACCTCGCCGACATGCTTCACAGCCGGGAGGAACCGCTCATGCTCGACCGCCGCCAGCGCCAGCGGGCCCTCCGGGCCGGCGGACGGCGGTCCGGTACGGACCAGCACCTCGGGTTCCGCCCGGGCCGCGGTGAACTGGCCCGCCCTCGAGTAGACCGTGGCCGTCAGCGAGAGGTCGGCCGGCCCGGCCTCGAGCGCCGCCCGCAGATACGACCGCACCTGGTCGTCGGGCAGCGCGCGCCCGAACAGCTCCACCGAGGCGGTCCGCAGCCGCTCCAGATGGAGGTCGAGGCCCCGGACCCGGCCCTCGCGCACCTGCATGGCGGTGAAGTGGGCATAGCCCGCGAAGGCGAGCGGTGCCAGCTCCTCGGCGGTCGCCGCCCGGCCGTTACGGTGTGCGACGAAAGACGTCATGATCGCTCCAGCGGTGGGGACGGCAGGGAAGTCACGGAGCGGGCGCGCAATGCCCGCCCCCTGAGCCGACGTTATGGGTTGACATCAATGAGAAGGTCAAGCGCGAGGAGGGCGAGGCGCGGATGGGGCACCCTCCTGAGCCGTGCCAAAAACGCCTGGACAACGATCCGTCGGCCCGCATAGAGTGCGGACACGCCCAAGATCGAGGAAGGAGGCGAGAGCCATGAACACCACGACATTCCCGCGCTCCCGCCCCCTGTCCCCCGGGCGTACCGCCGTCTGATCACCGATCCGACCGGGAGCGCATCGCCATCCCGGAAGGAATCTCATGACCGAGCTGGTCATCCGCGCGCTCACCGAGAGCGACGCACATCTCTTCAACACCCTGCACGACCCCGGGCACGTCGGCCGCGCCCGCTTCGGCCACACCTACCGCACCCGCGCCGAGGGCGGCGACTACCGCCCCGACTGGACGTGGGTCGCGCTGCGCGACGGCCGTGTGGTCGCCCGCGCCGCCTGGTGGGGTGCGGCCGATGACACCAAGCCCATCGCCCTGGACTGGTTCGACTTCGCCGACGGTGAGGCCGACGCGGCGACGGAGTTGCTGCGCACCACCCCGCTGCGCGCCGAGTACTGCGTGCTGGCGGCGCCCGGCTGGCGCGACCGGCCCGAGGAGCGGGCCGCCGCGCAGGCCCGGATCGACGCCGCCGTCGCCGCCGGAATGGAGCCGCTGGTGGAGCGCTACCGCTACGAGTGGACCCCCGAATGCGGGGTTCCTGAGCGGCCGGGGCGGCTGGAGTTCCGGCCCGAGCCCGACGACGAGAAGATCGCCGAGACGCTGCGCCGCATCATGCCGGGCACCCTCGACGCGCACGACCTGCGGGCCATCGCCCAAGGGGGCATCGACGCCCCGGTGCGGGAGCTGATGGACTTCTTCAACTGGTGCCCGTCGCCGCGCGAGTGGTGGCGGCTGGCCTGGACGCCGGAGGGCGAGCTGGTCGGCATCCAGGTGCCCGCGCACAACCCGGCCGGCCCGTGTGTCGGCTACATCGGTGTGGTCGAAGAGCAGCGCGGCCACGGCTATGCGTACGACCTGCTGGTGGAGTGCACCCACGACCTGGTGGAGCGGGGCGCCACGAGGATCGCCGCGGCGACCGACCAGCCCAACCTCCCGATGGCCGCGCACTTCGCCAAGGTGGGCTATCCCATCACCCAGGAGCGCATCGACCTCGTCTGATGCCCGGATCCCGGCGGCGTCCTGCTGCGCGGCGCACCCCGCGTCGCGCAGCATGGTCTCCCAGGCACCGCTGAGGTGAGGAGACGCCAGTGCTGTTCGAGGTGTGGGCGCCGCGCGCCGGGCGGGTCGAGCTCCATCTGGAGGGCCGTACGAGCCGCACGGGCGATACCGACCGCACGGGCGATACCGACCGCACGCAGCCCATGGAGCGCGATCCGGCCCGGGAGGGGTGGTGGCGGGCGGCGGCCGAGGCCGGGCCCGGCGCGCGCTACGGCTTCGCGCTGGACGGCGGCGCGCCGCTGCCCGATCCGCGCTCCCGCCGCCAGCCCGACGGCCCCGAGGGCCTGAGCGCGGTCAGCGACCCCGCGGGCTTCGAGTGGCGGCGCGAGTGGCGGGGCCGGCCGCTGCCGGGCGCGGTCCTGTACGAGCTGCACATCGGCACCTTCACCCGCGAGGGCACCTTCGACGCGGCCGCCGAACGCCTGCCCCACCTCGCCGAACTCGGCGTCACCCACATCGAGCTGATGCCCGTCTGCCCGTTCCCGGGGGCGCACGGCTGGGGGTACGACGGCGTGGCGCCGTGGGCGGTGCACGAGCCGTACGGGGGGCCGGAAGGGCTTGCGCGCTTCGTGGACGCCGCGCACGGCCACGGCCTCGGCGTGGTCCTGGACGTGGTCCACAACCATCTGGGCCCCTCCGGCAACCATCTCCCCTCCTTCGGCCCGTACTTCACCGACACCCACCACACGCCCTGGGGGGCGGCCGTCAACCTGGACGCCCCCGGCTCGGACGAGGTCCGCGCGTACTTCCTGGGCAGCGCCCTCGCCTGGCTGCGCGACTACCGCCTGGACGGGCTGCGGCTCGACGCGGTGCACGCGCTGCGCGACACCCGCGCCCGCCACTTCCTCGCCGAGCTGTCCGCCGCCGTGGACGCGCTCGCCGCCCAGGTGGGCCGGCCGCTGTTCCTCATCGGCGAGTCCGACCTGAACGACCCGCGCACCACCACCCCGCGCGAGGCGGGCGGCCATGGGCTGCACGCGCAGTGGAACGACGACTTCCATCACGCCCTGCACACCCTCCTCACCGGTGAACGGCAGGGCTATTACGCCGACTTCGCCGCCGAGGGCGCGTATGCCCTCGCCAAGACCCTGACCGGCGGCTTCTTCCACGACGGCACATACTCGGCGTTCCGCGGCCGTAGCCACGGCGCCCCGCTGAACGCCCTGACCACCCCCACGTACCGGCTGCTGGGCTACGCCCAGACCCACGACCAGATCGGCAACCGCGCGGTCGGCGACCGGCTCTCCGCCCGGCTCTCCCCCGGGCTGCTGGCCTGCGCGGCCGCCGTCGTGCTGTGCTCGCCCTTCACCCCGATGCTCTTCATGGGCGAGGAGTGGGGGGCGAGCACGCCCTGGCAGTACTTCACGGACCACCAGGACCCGGAGCTCGCCGAGGCCGTACGGCGCGGCCGGCGCCGGGAGTTCGCCGCCCATGGCTGGGCGGAGGAGGACGTCCCCGATCCGCAGGACCCGGCGACGCGGCTGCGCTCCTGCCTGGACTGGACCGAGCCGACCCGCGAGCCGCACGCCAAGCTGCTCGACTGGCACCGGCGGCTGATCGCCCTGCGCCGCGCCGAACCGGCCCTGGCCGACCCCCGGTGGTCCGCCACCCGCCCGTCCGTCCCCTTGCCCGTCTCCTTGTCCGTCTCCTCGGACGGCTGTATCGACTTCCGGCGCGGCCCGCTGTGCGTCGTGATCAACCCGTACGACCGCCCGGCCGAGGCCCGCCTCGGCCCGCACGCAACCACCGACCGCACCGACGTCGTCGCCGCCTGGCGGCCCATCGACCCGCCCGGCCCGGACGGCACCCTGCGGCTGCCGCCGGAGACGGCCGCGGTGCTGCGGTTCGGCGGCCCACAAGGGGCAGGAGATCAGCTCTCCTCCGGCTCCAGCCGCAGCGAGATCGAGTTGATGCAGTAACGCTGGTCGGTCGGGGTCGGGTAGCCCTCGCCCGCGAAGACATGGCCGAGGTGGGAACCGCAGCGCGTGCAGCGGACCTCGGTGCGGACCATGCCGAGCGAGCGGTCCTCGATCAGTTCGACGGCGGAGGACTCGGCCGGGTCGTAGAAGGACGGCCAGCCGCAGTGGCTCTCGAACTTGGTCTCGGAGCGGAACAGCTCGGCCCCGCAGGCCCGGCAGGAGTAGACGCCGGCCGTCTTGGTGTCGGTGTACTCACCCGTGAAGGCGCGCTCGGTGCCGGCCTCGCGGAGGACCTGGTACTCCTGCGGGGTCAGCTCCGCGCGCCACTGCTCTTCCGGCTTGTCGATCTCGTACGCCATGGACTTACTCTCCTAGCTCTCCAGGCGGGCGAGGATCTCCGGACCGAGGTCCGTGACATCGCCCGCGCCCATGGTGAGAACAAGGTCACCGGGCTTGGCCATTCCGGCGATGAGCTCGGGGACCGCGGTCCGGTCGTGCTCGGCGGTGACGTCGGCGCCGTGGCGGGCGGCGGCGTCGATGATCAGGGCGCTGGTGATGCCGGGGACGGGGTCCTCGCGGGCGGGGTAGATGTCCAGGACGACGCCGGCGTCGGCGAGGGCGAGCGCCTGGCCCATCTCGACGCCCAGCTCGCGGGTGCGGCTGAAGAGGTGCGGCTGGAAGACGACCAGCACCCGGCCGTCGCCCGCACCGCCGCGGATCGCCTCGAGGTCGGCGGAGATCTCGGTGGGGTGGTGTGCGTACGAGTCGATGACCTGCACCCCGGCGGCGACCCCCTTGAGCTGGAGGCGGCGCCGGACGCCGGTGTACGAGCCGAGGGCGGGGGCCAGCTCGCGGGCGGGGACGCCGAGGGCGGCGCCCGCGGTCAGGGCGGCGACGGCGTTGAGGGCGTAGTGGCGGCCGGGGACGGAGACGGTGAAGGTCAGCTCGCCGCTGCCCAGGGTGTCCGGGAGGAGGACGGTGACCTCGCTGGTCAGTCCCCGCTGGGCGATGTCCAGGACGCGTACGTCCGCGTCCGGGTGCTCGCCGTAGGTGAGGACGCGCAGACCCTCGTGGCCGGTGACGCGGCCGGTCAGCTCGCGGGCGCCGGGGTGGTCGGCGGAGACGACCAGCGTGCCGCCGGGCCGGATCCGCTCCACGAAGGTCTGGAACGATTCGTGGATCTCCTCCATCGAGGCGTAGTTGGCGTGGTGGTCGAGCTCCACATTGAGGATGATCGCGACTTCGGGCGCGTACTTGTGGAAGCTGCGGTCGCTTTCATCCGCCTCGGCGACGAAGATCTCGCCGCCGCCGTGCTGGGCGTTGGAGCCGGGCGCGTCCAGGTCGCCGCCGATCGCGTACGACGGGTCGAGGCCCAGGGTGGTGAGGGAGACGGCCAGCATGGAGGTGGTGGTCGTCTTGCCGTGGGTGCCCGCGACCGCGATGGGGCGGGCGCCGTCCATCAGTCCGGCCAGCGCGTCGGAGCGGTGTATGACGGGGATGCCGCGCTCGGCGGCCGCGGTCAGCTCGGCGTTGTCGGCGCGGATCGCGCTGGAGACGACCACGCTGGTGGCGTCGGCCGCCAGATGCCCGGCGGCGTGGCCGATGTGCACCGTCACGCCGAGGGCGCGCAGCGCCTCGACGGTCGGGGAGTCCTTGGAGTCACTGCCCGCGACCCGCGAGCCGCGCATGGCGAGGATCTTCGCGATGCCCGACATCCCGGCGCCGCCGATGCCGATGAAGTGCGGTCGGGCCATCGCGTCGGAGGCAAAGCCGGCCGGTGCCATGTACGGGTCTCCCCTGGGTCGCGGTTCGTCGCTGTCGGGCCCGATTCTCGCACCTTGTGGGGAGGGGTCCCGCGAAGGCCCGTCCGGCGCACCGGCCGGGGCGGGTACGGAAGGGGTTCGGGGTGGGGGTGCGGCGTGTGGTCAGGCGCCCTTCGTCGGCTGCTCCTCGTCGGCCGCGTGCGAGAAGAGTTTGAGCACCGGGACGCCCACCTTGTGCCGCGCCCGCGACGCCCAGTCCCGGTGGAAGAACTCCTCCACGAAGTGCGGCTCGGTCAGCACGATCACCTCGTCCGCGCCGGCCCGCTCGACCACCCCGCGCAGCGCGTCCAGCGGATGGCGCTGGACGACCTCCCCGCCGGCCTCGCTGCCCGCCGCGCGCAGGGCGGCGAGGGAGAGGCGCAGGGCGCGCTCGGCGGGCTCCAGCGCCTCCTGGCCCTCCGGCTCGTCGCGCTCCTGGACGGCGTGCTCCAGATCGCCGAGCGCGATGTCGTCGATCGCGCGCAACAGCCGGTCCTTGCTGCCCCGCGGCTGCATGAGCACGACGAAGGAGACCGCGTCGTCGCCGTGCAAGCTCGTGACGAATTCCACGTCGACGGGGCTCAGGGGCTTCTCGATCATCAATACGCTCGTGAACACTGCCGGCGCCCTCTCATGCGATTTATTCCGTATATCCCTTTTTTAACTAAAACCAATTATCGCCTTATTGCCGCTTGCGACGGTAGCTGGTGAAAAGAAACCCGGCGTCCTCCAGGACGGAAAAGAGGGTGAACCGTTCCGGTTCCACCAGCGACGGGCCCTTGACGATCCGCTCCGCGTCGCCCGCCGCGATCAGCGGGGCCAGCGACAGGCACAGCTCGTCCAGCACCCCGGCCGCCGCGAACTGCCCGAGCAGCTTAGGCCCGCCCTCCGACAGCAGCCGCGTCAAACCGCGCTCGGCGAGCGCGGCCACCACCCGCGCCGGATCCACCCCGGCCCCCTCCCCCGCCAGCACCACCTCGGCGCCCGCCCGCCGGGCCGCCGCCAGGCGGTCCGCGGGGGCCTGCGCGCCGGTCACCACCAGCGTGGGCACCAGCGGCTCGGTGAACAGCGGCAACGAGAAATCCAGCTCCAGGCTCGCGCTGACCACGGCGATCGCGGCCACCGGCGGGCGTCCCTGCGCCGCCCGCCGGGCGACGAACGCCTCGCGGGCGCGGGCCGGGCGGTAGCCCTCCCGGCGTACGGTCTCGGCGCCGACCACGACCGCGTCGGCCAGTCCGCGCAGCACCCCGAAGATCCGCATATCGGCGGCGGAGGACAGCTGCTGCGACCGCCCGTCGTGGTGGGCCGCGCCGTCCAGCGAGGACACCATGTTGGCCCGCAGCCAGGCCGTCGCGGGCCGCCCTCCCGGTCCGGCCGGGAGGTCCGGGAGGTCCGGAAGGTCCGGGTAGGCGTACGCGTCGGCCAGTTCGCCCAGCCCCCACTCGCGGTCTTCTCCCGAGGATGGTTCGGCGGGCGTTTCGGTCGGCAGCGGGAACAGGCGTCGCATAGGCCGCAGTGTGACATGCCTCCCTATCCGGCGGTGACCTCCCCCGAAGGGACTAGGCTCGGAGTTTGTGTCATCGCGAACCACCACGTCCGACAGGCCCGCGGGTCCGATAGCCGAGCAGACTCCTGCAGCCGAGCAGGCTCCTGCAGCCGAGCAGACTCCCGCCGCCCTCGCCTCCCGTAAGCCGCACGTCCCCGCCGAGCGTCTGGTGGCGGAGATGGTGCCGCCGCCGCGCTTCTCGACGGTGAGCTTCGACAACTACATCCCCGACGCGGGACAGCCCAGCCAGGCCATCGCCGTGAAGGAGCTGGCGGCCTTCGCCACCTCCGTCAGCGACGGCGACGGGGCGGCGGACGGCCGCCGCAAGAGCTGGTTCCGCCGGGAGACCAGGCCCGCCGCGCCGCGCGGCCCGCGCGGAATGTATCTGGACGGCGGCTACGGCGTCGGCAAGACCCATCTGCTGGCCTCCCTCTGGCACGCCACCGCGGCCCCGCCCGAGCGGAAGGCCTTCGGCACCTTCGTCGAGCTGACCAACCTGGTCGGCGCCCTCGGCTTCCAGCAGACCGTCCAGACCCTCAGCGGCCACCGGCTGCTGTGCATCGACGAGTTCGAACTGGACGACCCCGGCGACACGGTGCTGGTCTCCACGCTGCTCGGCAAGCTCGTCGACGCGGGCGTGGCCCTGGCCGCCACCTCCAACACCCTCCCCGGCAAGCTGGGCGAAGGCCGGTTCGCCGCGGCCGACTTCCTGCGCGAGATCCAGGGCCTGTCCGCCCGCTTCCGGCCGCTGCGCATCGACGGCGAGGACTACCGCCACCGCGGCCTGCCGGAAGCCCCCGCCCCGTACTCGGACGAGACCGTCACCCGCGCCGCGCACCGCACGCCCGGCGCCTCGCTCGACGACTTCCCCACCCTCCTCGAACACCTGTCCCGGGTCCACCCGAGCCGCTACGGCGCGATGTGCGACGGAATCGAGGCGGTGTGCCTGACCGGGGTCGGGCCGGTGCCCGACCAGTCGACCGCGCTGCGTCTTGTGGTGCTCGCGGACCGGCTGTACGACCGCGAGGTGCCGGTGCTGGCGTCCGGGGTGCCGTTCGACCGTCTCTTCAGCGAGGAGATGCTGCAGGGCGGCTACCGGAAGAAGTACTTCCGGGCGATCTCGCGCCTCACGGCGCTGGCGCGGGACGGGAAGCGGCTGGCGGAGTAGCGGGGGGCCGGCGGCTGGGCCTGGCGGCCGACGCGCAGGCGCTGTCGTTGATCGGATGGTTCCCGCGCGCGAATTCGCGTGATACACACATGCGGTCACATTTCCTGTCCGCCAACAGGGAGTTACCGCATGTCAGTAACGCGACGTCAGGTCCTGGCCCGCAGTGGTGCGGCCGGTGCCGCCATCGCCTTCGCAGGCAATATCTCCGAACTCTTCGCCGGTACGGCCGCGGCCGCCGAGCCCGGCCAGGAGGCCGCGGCCGGCTCGGGCGGCTACGGCCCGCTCGTCCCAGACCCCGACGGCCTGCTCGACCTCCCCGAGGGCTTCCGCTACCGGGTGCTGTCCCGCGAGGGCGACGAGCTGCGCTCCGGCGAGGGCAAGGTCCCCAGCAACCACGACGGTATGGCCGCCTTCCCCGGCCGGGCCGGCGGCCGGGCCGACGCCCGGGCCCGTACCCACCTGGTCCGCAACCACGAGAACCGCCCCACCGCCGCGATCCGCGTCCCCGCCGTCCAGGGCCTCACCTACGACCCCATGGGCATGGGCGGCTGCACGGCCCTCGAACTCGACGCGGGCAACCGCGTCCTCGCCGAACACGTCGCCATCGCCGGCACCGCCGTCAACTGCGCGGGCGGCCCGACCCCCTGGAACACCTGGCTGACCTGCGAGGAGACCGAGGACAAGGCCGGCACCAACGGCTACACCAAAGACCACGGGTTCATCTTCGAAGTCGACCCGTACGACCCGCGCCGCACCGGCGCCGTACCGCTGACCGCCATGGGCCGCTTCCAGCACGAGGCCATCGCGATCGACCCGCGCAGCGGAGTCGTCTACGAGACCGAGGACGCCTTCGACAAGCCCTTCGGCCTCTTCTACCGCTTCCTGCCGCACAAGCCGCTCGGCGGCACGGGGTCGCTGCGCGCGGGCGGCGAGCTGTACGCGATGCGCGTGCCCGGCGTACGGGACCTGTCGGCCGTCCAGGAGACCGGCACGTCCTTCCACGACATCGAGTGGGTGCCCGTCCCCGACCCGCTCGCCGAACAGACCCCCGTCCGGCTCCAGGACTTCGGCCCCAAGGGCATCACCCACGCGCAGAAGCTGGAGGGCTGCTACTGGGGCGGTTCGTCCGTCTACTTCGTCTCCAGCTTCGCCAAGAGCGCGGACGGCTCGGCCGCCGACCACTACGGACAGATCTGGCGGTACGACCCGCAGCAGAGCCGCCTCACCCTCGTGATCGTCTTCGGCCCGAGCACGGACGTGCAGCTGCCCGGCGAGTCACCCGACAACATCACGCTCGCGCCCAGCGGCGGCCTGATGGTCTGCGAGGACGGCAACGGCGCGCAGCATGTCTTCGGGCTGAGCAGGCGCGGGGAGGTCTACCCGATGGCGCGCGGACGCCAGAACCTCGGGACTCCGGAGAAGCCGGAGTGGGGTGAGTTCGCGGGGGTGACCTTCGCACCGGACCGGCGCACGATGTACGTGAACTGCTACACCCCGGGCACGACCTTCGCGGTGACGGGGCCCTGGCGCCACTGAGTCCGCAGGCCACGGCCTGAGACCACGGCCTGCTGCGGCTCAGCCGGAGCAGGCCGTGCGCTGGGCCTCCTGCCACTCGCAGACGGGGCACAGCGTGGCCCCGGGCCGCGACGCGGGGTGCTCGGTCGGCTCGCCGCACAGCACGCAGTCCGCGTACGGCGGGCCGACGTCGTCACCGTGCGGGCGCGCGGGGTGCGCATGGTGCGTGGCGCGCGTGGGGTCGTCCGTACGGTCGTCCATGCGCCCGACCCTACGCCGGTGCGCTCCGCGCCCCGCGCCCCCGCCAGGGCCTCAGGGCTCAGGACCGCCGTGAGCTGAGCACGCAGACCAGCGCGGTCGCCCCCGCGGCGGCCGCGCCGGTCATGGCGAGCGGCAGCAGGGGCAGCGTCACGGAGCCGGTCTGCGAGCCGCTGACCAGGCCGGTCACGGCCGCGTTCGCGGGCGACGCCGAGGCCACCAGCACCAGCAGCGAGGCGACCGCGGTGGCCTGGATGCCCCAGCCGGTGCTGAGCAGCAGCGGACGGCTGAACAGGGCGCCGATCGCCGCGCCCAGCAGAGCGCAGGTGAGGGCCGCGAGCAGCCCGGCGGCCGTCGCGTCCCAGCGTGAGACGTCGATCCGCTGGTCGGAGGTCTTCGGATCGCTGATCAACGCGACGAACAACGCCCCCACGACCCCGAGCCCGGCCGCGGCGGCGAGCCCGGTGACCACGGAGCTGAGATGCACCCGGGCGGGTCCGGCCGCCGCGGCGGCGCAGTTGCGCGCCGCGGCCGGCTCATTGTTGACGCATACCCGCACCAGCCACGCCGCGATGGGCAGCAGGGCGGCCGCGGCGTACCCGAAGGAGTCGAGAATCGGCTGCCCCGCCATCACGCCGATGGCCATGAACGCGCCATAGAGAACAACCGGCGGCACCCAACGCTGCGAGCGCGCCAGCAACGCGGCCTGATAGCGCAGCAGCGCGGGCAACGCGCGCCCGCCCGCCTCGACGCCGGCCGGCCCCGGTACGGGCACGCGGCCACCCGCCTCGTCCCCGGCCGACGCAGCATGCCCCGCGCCCCGCTTCTCCTCGGCCGCTACGGGCGTCACGGACGTCACGGCGCGGATGTGCCACGGCGGACGGGCGGTGAGGAGCGCGCGCAGCAGCGCGTCGGAGTGGTCGACGGCCACCGTCAGCCGTACGACGGGGGCTCCACCACCCGGCCCCCGCTCCCCGGCCGGGGCCCCCGGCAGCCCCTCCGGCACCGAAGCCCCGGGCGCCCCCTCGGCCTCCACGCACACGCGCGCCTCGGCACCGGGCACGTCACTCCCCGCCCCGCTCGTCGGCGGCTCCATCGCAAGCGCAAGTGGCGCGGCAGGCGTGGCCGGCGCCCGTACGAGCCGGGTGTCCGTGATGTGGAAGATCTCGTCGGCGGAGGAGGCCAGGCGGCGGGGGTCGTGGTCGACGTAGACGACCGTGGCGCCCGCGGCGACGCGGGAGGCGACCGCCTCGTCGAGGGTGGCGCGGGCGGCTTGGTCGAGGCCGGTCCATGCCTCGTCCAGGACGAGGAGGTCGGGGGCGGCCAGGAGGGCCTGGGCGACGGCGACCTTTTGGCTGGTGCCCTTGGACAGCTCGGCGAGTGGGGTGTGGGCGTGTCCGGCCGCGTCGAAGCGTTCCAGCCATTCCTCGGCGCCGTGCGCCGCCGCGGCGCGGCCGAGGCCGTGGACGCGGCCCAGGTGGGTGAGGTAGCCGAGGGCGGTGAAGGGGAGGTCCGCGGGGAAGCGCTCGGGGACGTATGCGGTGCGCGGCCGGGCGGTGATCCGGCCGGTGGTGGGGGCGTCGATGCCGGCGAGGAGCCGCAGAAGGGTGGACTTGCCGCTGCCGTTGCTCCCCGTCACCCGGATCAGCGAGCCCGGCCGCACCTCCAGGTCGACGCCGCGCAGCACCCATGCCCCTCGCAGACCGTAGCGGCGGCCAACTCCACGCAGTCTCATAACCGTTGACCCTATGCGGTCGAGGCCGTTCCGGGGGCATGGCTGGCGCGGGTGGCACACTGGGGCGCGTGACCAGCTCCGATACCCGTCCAGACACCCCCACCAGCCGCGACAGCTCCGACGACCGCGTCCGCACGACCGACCGGGACGCCGCGCCGCAGTTTGTGCTGCCCTTGGTGGTGCGCATCGAGAAGGCCGCTCCGCCCGCCCGTACGGACGCCCTCGAGACGGCGGCGCGCGCCGTGCTCGTTCTGCTGTCGGACGAGCGGGCGACGGCGCCGGACGGCGAGTGGGCCGAGGCCGTACGGAGCTGGCAGGACGCCCGGATCCGCAAGGTCGTGCGGCGGGCGCGGGGCGCGGAGTGGCGGCGGGCCGAGGGGCTGCCGGGGATCACGCTCGGCGGCCGGGCGGCCGTGGACGGCGGGCCGCCGGCGGCGGAGGTACGGGTGTTCCCCCCGGTGCCGCTCGACGGCTGGCCGAAGGACCTGGCCAAGCTGCAGGTCTCGGGCACCGACCTGGACGACCCCGAGCCGCCGTCCGCGCCCGGCCTCGCCGAGCCGGTGCTGTGGCTGAATCCGGAGATCACCATGTCGGCGGGCAAGGCGATGGCGCAGGCCGGGCACGGCGCGCAGCTCGCCTGGTGGGAGCTGGACGACGCCGCGCGCGCGGCGTGGCGCTCGGCGGGCTTCCCGCTGTCGGTGCGCACCCCGTCGGCGGACCACTGGGCCCGGCTGGTCGCCGACGGCGGTCTGCCGGTGGTGCGTGACGCGGGGTACACCGAGATCGCGCCCGGCTCGTGCACCGTCGTCGCGGACCACCCGGCCCTGCGCTAGCCCTGCCCGAGTCGGCGCCTGCGCCTGCCCCTTTACCGCTTGCCGCCCCCGCGGCGGATCGCGCGCGTCACGACCGGCGGCAGGACGTCCGCCGCGAGTTTGCGCACCGGGCTGCGCCTACGCGGCACAGGCTGAGGGGACGGCGCCGCCGCGGCGTCGGACTCGCGAACCTCGTCCGCGTAGCGGGACCGGGGCGCGGCCGGGTTGGGCGGGCGGCCCGAGAAGCGCAGCACCCGCTGCCCGGCGATCTGCTGCACGCTCAGATGCGTCCCGGCGCGCCACTCCTCATCCGCGAGCAGTTCCTCCTGCAGCGGCTCGGGGTCGCCCCATGTGCCGTAGAGCTTCTGGGTGGTCAGGCACACCGGCCGCAGCCCGCGCAGGAACACCGCCTCCCAGGTGGCGGCGGCCACGCCCGGGGTGTGCTCGGAGCGGAAGTCGTCCAGGACCACCACGCCGGTGGGCACCAGCGCGGTGTGGGCGGCGTCGATGTCGCCCGCCACGTGCTCGTACAGATGCGAGGCGTCGACGTGGACGAAGCGGCAGCTGTCGGCGGCGACGTGGCCCGGGACGAGGGAGGTGGGGCCCTGTACGACGGCGGGCAGTTCGTCGTGGAAGGCCAGGTAGTTCTGTTCGAAGGCGACCCGGGTCAGGGTGGCGTACGACTTCCGGGCCTCCGCCGCGTTCCGCTCGTCGGGCGCGGGCGCGTCGAAGAGGTCGCAGACGGTGAAGCGCTCGTCCCCCCTCAGATAGCCGGCGGTGAAGATGGCGCTCTTGCCCATATAGGCGCCCATCTCCAGCAGGTCGCCGCGCTGTCCCAGCCGTTTCTGGCGGGACAGGAAGCGGTCGAAGATCACTTGATCCAGGCTGGGGAACCAGCCTTTGACCTCGTGGAGGGTGCGGGGTCGCTGCGTCGCGCGCGGGGCGGTTGCCGTCATGGGTACTGTCCTCGGTCGCTTGCGGTGGGGGGTGACCGGCCGCCACGTTGGCAGCGGCAGGCAACATCGCGCCGTACCCGCTGTGACTTTTCTGTGACCGAAGCACCGTCAGCTCGGCCGGCCCGCGGGCAGCGTCAGAAGCGCAGGACCGCCGCTATGCGCTCATGTGCCGCCAGGGCTTCGTCCGGGACGAAGGCGACCTCCCCGCCCCGGTCCAGCGTGGTCTCGATGATCTCGTCCACGATGTCCTCCAGCACCGCCGTGCCCAGTTCGGCGGGCGAGATCTCCTCCGGGTCGACCGGAGTCAGATGCTCCCCGGTGGCCCTCACCGTCCGCTGGTAGTGCTCCTCGACGGCGAGCAGTTCGATCCGCCCCTCCCTGCACACCTGCCACACCTCTTCGAGCCCGGCGGCGAAGGCGCGGCGCCCCTGGGCCTGCCCGATGCGCTCCTGGACGCGCTCGGTGTTCCGCTCCGCCTGCTCCAACACGGCGGGGCGCAGCGCGTCGGCGAGGGCGCGGGCGGGGCCGTTGGTCAGCCCGCCCTTGACGACCTTGCTGACGGCCGCCTTCGACGCCGAGCCCACCTCCTCCAGGAGGCTCAGCGCGGGCGCGAGGCCGACCAGGTAGAGCGGGCGCGGGTCGGTGGCCAGCAGGGTGTCCAGGGCTGTGTCGACCTGCCGCAGATAGGTGCGGGTGCCCTCGTCGTCGTACGGTCCCGGCACATCGCCGACCCGTTCCTTGCGCTCGACGTCCTCGTTGTCCATCGGCTCGGGCTCCAGCGGGAAGCCCGCGGTCCGCTCCTCCTGGAGCGTGCCGTCGCTGCCGCGCCACAGCGCCGTACGGTCCACGGAGACGGCCAGCACCCAGTAGGGGCGGGTCCGCTCGCGCGCGGCGACGAGGTTGCGGGTCAGGAAGGTGTCGCTGAAGACGACGCGCTCGGGTGCGGTCCTCGGCAGGGCCCACACCTCCCATTCGCCCTTGGCCGCGGAGATCACCAGCGAGTCCAGGGCGTCGCGCAGATCCACGTCGGCCATGGCGCGGTCGAGCTGCCCGCTGATGTCGTAGCGGGCCTCGCGCGGCACGTCCGGATCCTCTTCAAGCCGGCGCTTGGCCTCGGCGATCAGATTGCGCAGCCGCACGGTGTCCGCCGGGCGGTAGGGCTCGCGGCGGTGGGTGGGCAGGGTGATGGTGACCGCGGGGTAGGGGCGCCTTGCGCGGAGGGCTGTCAGCGTGCGGGATGTCAGTCCGGTGGTACGCATCCGTTGCCTCTCGCCTTTCGACGTGTTTATCCAGCATCGCCCAGGACCGGCGGCGGCGCATCGCGGGGCGGAACGCGGCGGCGCGGCAAGGGCGGCACATCTCACGATGCGAATGTCGTCTTGGCTCCTTCGGCATGGACTGGTACGACTGGTGTCGTGCAGCTCACCTCACTTCTCGTGGCACGCCTCCACGTAGACCTCCGGCGCACCGCCAGCGCCACTTGTCGCGCCTGACGGCGTCTCTGAGCGTTCGCACCTCTTCTCCCTCTTCCTTCCGGTGACGCCTGTCCGCGTCGCCGTCCATGCCGTGGTTCCCCCGATGCTGTCCGACCCTGCCCTCGTGCCTCGCGCCTGCCCGTAGGCAGGCGACGGGCGCTTGCCGAGCCGCATCCGGTCACCCGCCCCTGCCGGAGCCCCCATGTCTGCCCTGTTGAAAGGCCGACGGCCCGCCGTCGGCGATCCCCTGCCGCATGCCCCGTCCGGGCCCTCACCCGCCGCGTCATCGGCCGTCGCGGCGCTGTCGCGCCGCGTCGCACTGCGGCTGCTCGCCTTGGTCGTGCTTCTCGGCCTCTGGCAGACGGCCGTCGCGCTGCAGCTGTGGTCCCCCGTCCTTCTGCCTTCTCCGAAGGCGGTGTTCGACGCCCTGGTCAGGACGTCCACCACGCATGACGGCGTCCGGGGTTACCAGGGGCACCTGCTCATCGAGCATCTGGGGGTCACCCTGCGCCGCATCGCCGTCGGAGCCGGCCTCGGCACGCTGGTGGGACTGGCCGCCGGGCTGCTGATGGGCACCGTGCCGTGGGTGCGGGTGGTCGTGGAGCCGTGGGTGGCGTTCGTGCGAACCCTGCCGCCGCTCGCGTATTTCAGCCTGCTGATCATCTGGTTCGGGATCGAGGAGGCCCCCAAGATCTGGCTGCTCGCCATCGCGGCGATGCCACCGGTGGCGGTCGCGACGGCCGCGGCCGTCGCCGCCGCTCCCCGCTCGCTCATCGAAGCCGCCGAGGCGATCGGTGCCCGCAGGGGCCAGGTCATCACCGCCGTTGTCCTGCCGTCCGCCCTGCCGGAGATCCTGGTCGGCATCCGGCTCGCGTTCGGCATCGCGTACTCCTCCGTGGTCGCGGCGGAAACCGTCAACGGCCTGCCTGGTATCGGCGGCATGGTCCGGGACGCCCAGCGTTTCAACCAGACCGACATCGTCATCCTCGGGCTGTTCGCCATCGGGATCTCCGGGCTGCTCATCGACGGAGCGCTGCGCGTGCTGGAGCACCGGCTGGTGCCCTGGCGCGGCCGTGCGTGAGCCGCCGGCCCTCCCCCTGACCGCACGTCATATCCGCATATCCATATGTCCACATCGAGGAAGAAGACAGACATCATGACCGGACACCGCAGTCGGCGCAGCGTCCTGACCGCCGCCCTGGGCATCGGAGCCCTTCCCGTTCTGAGCGCCTGCTCCGCCGACGCGGCCTCCGGGGGCGGGAAGAAGGCCGTCCGCATCGCCTACCAGGCCTTCCCCAGTGGCGATCTCATCGTCAAGGACCGCGGGTGGCTGGAGAAGGCACTGCCGGACCACCACGTCACCTGGACGAAGTTCGACTCGGGCGCGAGCATCAACACCGCGTTCCTGGCCAAGTCGGTGGACATCGCGGCGATCGGCTCGAGCCCCGTGGCCCGCGGTCTGTCCGCGCCCCTCAACATCCCCTACCGGGTGATCTGGGTACTCGACGTCGCCGGTGAGAACGAGGCGCTGGTCGCCCGCAAGGGCACCGGGATATCGGACGTACGCGACCTGACCGGCCACAAGGTGGCGACGCCGTTCAGCTCCACCTCCCATTACAGCCTGCTCGCCGCGCTGGACCGGTCGGGGGTCGACCCGTCCAAGGTCGACATCCTGGACATGGAGCCTCAGGACGTGCTCGCCGCCTGGACCCGCGGGGACATCGACGCCGCCTACATCTGGCTGCCGACCCTGGCGGAGCTCGAGAAGTCGGGCAGGGTGCTGGTCACCAGCAAGGAGCTGGCCAAGTCCGGAAAGCCCACCCTCGACCTCGGCGTCGCCGCCGCGTCGTTCATCCAGGCGCACCCCGAGGTGATCAGCGCCTGGCGCAAGGCGCAGGCCCGGGCCCTGGATCTGATCCATGACGACCCGTCCGCGGCCACGGCGGCGGTCGCGCGACAGCTGGGGATCAGTGCCAGGGACGCACGGGCGCAGCTCGACAAGGGGATTTTCCTCCGCCCCGCCGAGCAGGCGAGCGACACCTGGCTGGGTCGGCCGGGACGTGTCGGGCACCTGGCCGAGGACCTCCGCAGCGCGACCGCGTTCCTGGCCGACCAGAAGCAGATCAACGCGGTCCCCGGCCGGAGCACGCTGGTGAACGCCATTCATGTGAAGGGGCTCGCAGATGACGTCGCTCGGTAGGATCACCACCCCGCGGCGGGCCGAGCCCACGCCGACCGGCGCACCGGAGCCCCAGGCGATCTCGGTGCGCGACGTGACCCGGGTGTACGGCCGGGGCGCCTCGGCCGTCGGGGCGCTGGGGCCGCTCTCCCTCGAGGTCCCGCCCGGCGAGTTTCTGGTGCTGGTGGGCCCGTCCGGGTGCGGCAAGAGCACACTGCTGCGTCTCATCGCCGGTTTCGAGCGTCCCTCTTCCGGCTCCGTCGCCGTGCAGGGCGGGGCTCCGCGGCCGGGCAGGCAGGCCGGGGTCGTCTTCCAGCAGCCCAGGCTCTTCCCCTGGCGTACCGTCGGGGCGAACGTGGCCCTCGCGCTGCGCTACGCCGGGGTGCCCCGGGCGGAACAGCCCCGGCGCACCGCGGAACTGCTGGAACGGGTCGGCCTCTCGGAGACGGCGGACCGCCGGGTCTGGGAGATCTCCGGGGGGCAGCAGCAGCGGGCCGCGATCGCCCGGGCCCTCGCGGGCGGCAAGGGACTGCTGATGCTCGACGAACCCTTCGCGGCACTCGACGCCCTGACCCGTGAACGGCTGCAGGAGGACCTGCGCAGGGTGAGCCTGGAGACCGGCGCCACCTCGGTGTTCGTCACGCACAGCGTCGATGAGGCGGTGTTCCTGGCCACCCGGATCGTCGTGCTCACCGCCCGGCCCGGCACGGTCGCCCTGGACCTGCGGGTCGGCTTGCCACGCGACGGTGTCGACAGCGACGAGCTGCGCGGTCTGCCCGAATACGCCGCGCTGCGCGCACGGGTGGGGGCGGCCGTGCGCGCCGCCGCGGCCTGACGCCCCTTCGAACTCTTCTCTCGCCGGAACTCTTGACTCGCCGGTAACTCTTCACAGGAGGCATGGATGCCCATCGCAGACCTTCAGTCCACCACCGTCGTGGGGCTGTCCATCGAGCCACTGGGGCCGTCGTTCGGCGCTCGGGTGCACGATCTGGATCTGACCACGGCGGACGACGCGGAGATCGCGGAGATACGACGCGCCCTCGTCGCCCACAAGGTGCTGTTCTTCCCCGGCCAGCGCCTCGACCCCGACAGTCAGGTGGCGCTCGGCCGGAGGCTGGGTGAGACGACCGCCTCGCATCCGGTCGTGCCCGGGGTCGACGCGGACCACGCCGAGATATACGCGTTGGACGCGGCGGAGGACGGCTACGCGGACGTGTGGCACACCGATGTCACCTTCGTGCGCAGGCCGCCGATGGCTTCGGTGCTGCGCGCCGTTCAACTGCCGCCCACCGGTGGGGACACCAACTGGGCCGACCTGCAACTCGCGTACGACTCGCTGTCCGCCCCGGTGCGTGATCTGGTCGACCGGCTGACCGCGGTGCACGACGGCAGTCGTGCGTTCGGGTACTACCTCGCCCAGCGCGGCGGCGAAGGCAGCCAGTGGGAGGGGGAGCGGTACCGGTCCCTCGACCCGGTCGAGCACCCGGTGGTCCGCGTACACCCTGAGTCCGGGCGCAAGGGCCTGTTCGTGAACCCGGGCTTCACCTCCCACATCGTGGGCGTGTCGGACGCCGAGAGCCGGGCCGTCCTGGACCTGCTGTACGCGCATCTCCAGAAGCCCGAGCACATCGTGCGACACCGCTGGCACCCTGGTGACGTGGCGATGTGGGACAACAGGTCCACCGCCCACTACGCCAACCGTGACTACGGGGACTTCCGCCGCGTCATGCACCGCATCACCCTGCGCGGCGACGTGCCCGTCGGGCCGCCGGACACACATGTGCCGTGAACCCCTTGATACGGGGCCTGTGTGAAGAGACGGTAATTCTTCAGTGATACTGGTGAGCCGTACTGTCTCCGGGGGCGGGACCCGTGAAGGGGCTGAAGACCTTGAAGGCTTTGAAGGCGTTACAGCCGAGCAACGCCTATGGAGTGACGGGCCCCATGGGTGCCCTGGTCGCCGTGGGTGTCGTCGTCGCCGTTCTGCTCGCGGTGCTGCCGGGCGGCGAGGCGGACGGCTCGCCCGGGGAGAAGGCGCCGGTGGCCGGCGCGTCCCCCGCGCCGGCCGGGGGCGCCCCCGGTACCAAGAAGAAAAAGAGCAAGTACGCCGACTGGGACGGCAAGACCAAGGTGCTCGGGGACGGCTCCACCTCGTACACCGGGCCGCAGCCCAAGCAGCTCAAGCCCAAGCGGCTGAAACCCGGGGAGAAACCACCACAGTTCGTGGTCTTCTCCTGGGACGGGGCCCTGGAGAACGGCGACCACCTCTTCTCCCACTTCCGTGACGTGGCCAAGGAGAGCGACGCCACGATGACGTTCTTCCTGAGCGGCATGTATCTGCTGCCCAAGTCGAAGAGCGACCTCTACCAGCCGCCGCAGCACCAGCGGGGCTCGGCCGCGATCTCCTACCCGACCGATGAGCACATCCGGGAGACGCTGGAGCAGCTGAGCGGGGCGTGGCAGGAGGGCAACGAGATCGGCTCCCACTTCAACGGCCACTTCTGCGGCGCCAAGGGCGGCGAGGACTGGAGCACGGAGGAGTGGAAGAGCGAGACCGAGCAGGCGTATTCGTTTGTGAAGAACTGGAAGACCAACACCGGCTTCACCGATGTGGCCCCGCTGCCCTTCGACTACGACGAGGAGCTGGTGGGCGGCCGGGCGCCGTGCCTGGAGGGGCAGAAGAACCTGATCCCGGCCATCAAGTCCATGGGCTGGCGGTACGACGCGAGTTCGCCCGGCGACTTCCAGATCTGGCCGTCGAAGACCGACGGGATCTGGAACTTCCCGCTTCAGCTGGTGCCCTACCCGGAGAGCGAGAAGCAGGTCCTCTCGATGGACTTCAACTTCCTCTACAACCAGTCGGGCGACAGCACCGAGGGCGATCCGGCGAAGTACCCGGAGTGGGAGCGGCTGACCCGCGAGGGCTATAAGAACGGCTTCGAGCGCGTCTACAACGGCAGCCGGGCGCCGCTGTTCATCGGCAACCACTTCGAGACCTGGAACGGCGGCATCTATATGCAGGCCATCGAGGACGTGATGCGGGACGTATGCCCCCGCGAGGGCGTCGAATGCGTCTCGTTCAAGCAGCTCGCGGACTGGCTGGACGCCCAGGACCCGAAGGTCCTGGAGAAGCTGCGCACGCTGGATCCGGCGCAGTCGCCCGACTGGTCCACCTTCACGAAGGCGGAGTGACGGCCTTCATATAGCGCGTCCAGATGTCGATGGCGTAGGTGGATCCGGTGCCGGTGCCGGTGCCCGAGGTGGCGCCGCCGACGGCGTCGGGGGCCCCGGGGGTTCCGGAGGTCCCGGTGGTGCCGGATCCGCCGAGGCCGTCCAGGGGCAGCAGCTCCTGGGTCTTGGGATCCACCCGCGACAGCGACACGGCCGTCGACATCTCCTTCGTATACCCCACAAACCACGACGAGGTGTTGTCCTGCTCGGTACCCGTCTTGCCCGCCACATCGGAGCCGACCGCCGCGGCCGACCGCGCGGTTCCGCCCTGCACCGCCCCGTGCAGCGCGTCGTCCACCTGCGCCGCCACCTCCGGGCTGAACGCCCGGGTCGCGGGCTGCTTTTCGAGGGGCACCCGCTCGCCCTGGTGGGTGAGCCCGGTGACCGAGTACGGCGGGGTGTGCCGGCCCTCGGCCGCGAAGGTCCCGTAGGCGCTGGCCATGCGGATGGAGCTGGGAGTGGCCGTGCCGAGCGAGAAGGCGGGCACCCGGGAGCCGAAACTGCTGGGCAGCAGGCCCGAGTCGATGGACGCCTTGCGCACCCGGTCCAGGCCCACGTCCATGCCCAGCTGCATCATCGGGGTGTTGATCGAATCCACGATCGACTGCCGCAGGGTCACCTGCCCCCACGAGCGGTCTCCGTCGTTCCTGCCCCGTACGATCTGGCCGCCGCGGTCCCAGTACGGGCCCTCCGGCGTGCGCACGGCCACCTTGTCGTTGCCGTCGTAGACGCTGGTCGGGGACACGGGGGTGCGTGCGCCTTCGCGTTCGAGCTGGACGCCGTCGCGCAGGGCCGCGGCGTAGACGAAGGGTGTGAAGGACGTGCCGGCCGGGACGGTGGAGGCGTTGGCGTCGTTGAAGCCCTGTTCGAGATAGCCGGGGCCGCCGTAGAGCGCGGCGATACGGCCGTCCGGCGCTACGGAGGCGGCGCCGACCCGTACGTACCGGTCCTCCTTGCGGTCCTTCGGGTCGAGTCCGGCGCGCATCTTGTCCACCGACTTGGCGAGCTCATTCACCTTCGGCTTCTCGAAGGTGGTGTGTATCTGATAGCCGCCCAGGTCGAAATCGGCGTCGGATATGTCGGTGTGGGAGGACACAAACGCCCTCGCCGTCTCGACGAGATAGCCGACCTGGCCGGTCAGCCCCTCCGGTTTCGGGGGCGCCTTGGGATCCGGGAACTTGGTGTACTTGGCCCGCTCGGACTTGGAGAGCTTGCCGATCTGGACCATCCGGTCCAGGACCCATTTCCAGCGGTCCACCGCCCGGCGGTGGTTCTTGGCGCTGACCGTGGGGTCGAAGGTCCCGGCGCCCTTGAGCAGGGACGCCAGCATGGCACCCTCACTCGGGTTGAGCTTGGAGACGTCCTTGCCGTAATAGGCGTAGGCGGCCCGCTGAATGCCATAGGTGCCGCGGCCGAACCAGCTGGTGTTGAGATATCGCTCGAGGATGTCCTCTTTGCTCATCTTGTCGTCCAGCTTGATGGCGATGAACATCTCGGTCAGCTTACGGGAGAATGTCTGCTGCTGATTCAGATAGGCGTTCTTCACATACTGTTGGGTGATGGTGGAACCGCCCTGGGTCTCACCCCCCGTCACCATCCGGGTCAGGGCGCGCATCACACCGCTCGGCGAAACCCCGCTGTCGGAGTAGAAGCTGGCGTTCTCGGCGGCGAGCACCGCCCACTGCACCTTCTCCGGGACCTTTTTGAGGGGAACTTCCTGCCGGTTGACGGGTCCCGTACGGGCCATTTCCGTACCGTCCGCCCAGTAATAGACATTGTCCTGCTGGGTGGCGAAGTCGTTGAGGTCGTCCGGGATGTCGGTCTGCAGATACATATAGCTCAGCGCACCCGTCAGACCGCCGACGCAGAACAGAAAAAGCATGGCCATCTGCCGCCACGAGGGCAGCCAGCGCAGGGGGCCGCGCCTGGCCGCGCGGGGGTAGTCCAGCCTGGCACCACGGACGGCCCAGCGGCGCAGGGTCCACCACGTCGAGGTCGAACGCCCTTTGAAGCCCGGCATGTTGGGCGCCTTGATGGTCGGCGCCTTGCGGCTCGGTGCCTTACGGCGGTGTCTGCCCCCAGCGTTGTTGCTGCCCTGCACGTGTCCCCCACGATCCGCGCGCGGGGCGCGGCCAAAGATCTGATGGTCCGTCCCCCCGAAGACGACACGACCCTATGACGCTTTCCGAACATCTGTCGCCTCAGAGCACCAAATTTTTGTAACAGTGATGATATTCCGCGACGCGGATCACGTGCGCCACGCGCGACTCACAGGCGACTCATACGGGACTTGAGCGTGAACCCCCGAAGCTCAAATGAACCTCTGAACCGCACGGCTGCTGGGTTCGTCCTTCTCCAGCGGGGTCATCACCCCCAGACGACCCCCGGACAGGGGGACGGACGAGGAGGGGGAAGCCATGAGGCGCCTCGGAACCGGTATTGGATGGCGCCCGGAGATCGCCGATGACATCGAGCGGCTGCCGGGCATCGACTGGGTGGAGGTGGTGGCGGAGAACATCTGCCCGGGCCACCTCCCTGACGCGTTGGAGCGGCTGCGGGAGCGGGGGACGACGGTTGTCCCGCACGGCGTCTCGCTCGGCCTCGGCGGCGCCGAGCGGCCCGACGCGGGGCGGCTCGCGGCGCTCGCCGAGCGGGCGGAGGCGCTGGGCTCGCCCCTGGTGACCGAACACATCGCGTTCGTACGGGCGGGCGGCCCGCGTACCGCCTCGCCGACGGCCGAGGCCGGGCATCTGCTGCCCGTGCCACGCACCCGCGACGCGCTGGACGTGCTGTGCGAGAACGTCCGCATCGCCCAGGAGTCGCTTCCGGTGCCGCTGGCCCTGGAGAACATCGCGGCGCTGATCGCCTGGCCGGGTGAGGAGCTGACGGAGGGGCAGTTCCTCGCCGAACTCGTCGAGCGGACGGGCGTACGGCTGCTGATCGACGTGGCCAATCTGCACACCAACCACGTCAACCGGGGCGAGGACCCGGCCGTGGCCCTGGACGAGCTCCCGACCTCGGCCATCGCCTATGTCCATGTGGCGGGCGGGGTCGAGCGGGACGGGGTGTGGCACGACAGCCACGCCCACCCGGTGACCCAGCCGGTGCTGGATGTGCTGGCCGAGCTGTGCGCCCGTACGACGCCGCCCGGCGTGCTGCTGGAGCGCGACGAGAACTTCCCCGCGGGCGACGAGCTCGCGGCCGAACTCGACGCGATCCGGGCCGTGACGGCCAAGGCGGCGGTTGGGGTTTCCGGGGCTGTGGGGGTTTCCAGCACCGTTGGGATTTCGGCGGCTGTTGGGGACCCTGGGGCCGTTGGGATTTCCGGGGCTCCCGCCCGCAAGGTCCCCGAGGCCCGCGGGGTGCTGGTGGCGGCCGGGTCGGCGTCCGCGCCGCAGGCCGTGGAGGGCGCCCGGGAGCGGGTCGCGCTGGCCCAGACGTCCCTGCTGTCCTCGCTGGTCGCGGGTGCCCCCGCGCCCGAGGGGTTCGACCGGCGGCGGCTGGGGGTGCAGAGCCGGGCGCTGGCGGCCAAGCGGGCCGATGTGGTCGGGAAGGTCGCCCCCGAACTGCCGCGGATTCTGGGCGCGGACTACCGCCCGGCGTTCCTGTCCTATGCGCGGGGCCGCCCGATGACCGGCGGCTACCGCCGCGACGCCCTGTCGTTCGCCGAACATCTGCTGGCCGCCGAGCGGCCCGAGGACCCCGCGGCGCGGCGGGAGTTGACGCAGTGGTGGCGGGAGCGGTCGGGGCCCGCTCCGGTACGCCCCGGCCCCGCGGCGCGCCTGGCGCGGGCCGCCCGACGCGCGCTGCTCGGAAGGTGATGGAGATGAAGACGGAACTGGTCTATCTGGCGTTCGCCGCGTCGTCGGCGGCACTCATCATGGGTACGGTCCGTACCCGACGCTCGGGCGGCCCGGTGGCGGACGCCCGCGCACACGATCTGCTGGAGGCCGCCTTCCTGGAGGCAGGCCCGGCCCGGGTGGCCGACACGGTGATCTGCGCGATGCACACCGACGGACGGCTGGCCGTGGGCGGCCCCGGGGTGGTCTCGGTGCGGCAGCCGGTCGCCCGCAACGCGGTGGAGCAGGCGCTGCTCGAGGTGCACTCGCGCGCACCGCACGGCGGACTCACCCTGCTGCGCTCGGAGCTGATGCGCCATCCGGCGGTGCAGTCGATCGGCGACCGGCTCGCGGAGCGCGGGCTGCTGGTGCGGCCACAGCGGATCAACTTCTGGCGGCGCCTGGCCGCCGCCCAGACCGTCGCCGCGGTCGCGGGCGTGTTCCTGGGCATCTGGGGAACCTCCGTGGAGGACTCGGGAGGGTACAACGGCGGGCTTCCGCTGATCTTCAGGATTTTCCCGGCGCTGTTCGGCGGCTTCCTGGTCGGCGTCCTCTGCGGCGCCGCGAACAGGAAGCGGATCACGGCGGCCGGGAAGCGGGCACTGGCGGCGTACCGGCAGGACCTCGCCTACGTCTCGACCCAGCCGCAGGACGGCACCCCGTACCGGACCGGTACGCGGATGGCGTCGGTGGCCGAGACCGTCGCACTGGCCGGGGTGGGCGCGCTGGCCGCCGACGAACTGCTGCGGGACCACCTGCTGGAGGCGCACCGCGCCCAGACCGCCGCGGCGGCCTCAGCAGGGTCTTCCGCGTCCTCGTCCTCGTCCAGTTCCTCGGGGTCCTCGGGGTCCTCGACGTCCTGCGGGAACAACAGCTCGTGGTGCGGCAACTCCGGGGGCGGCGGCTCCAGCTGCGGCAGTTCCAGCTGCGGGGGCAGCTCCGGCTCCAGCTGCGGGGGCGGGAGCGGTGGCTCCAGCTGTGGCGGCGGCTCCAGTTGCGGTGGCGGGGGCGGCGGGGGCGGCGGCTGCGGGGGCGGCTGACCCGCCGCGTTCGCGGTGTTCGCCGTATTCGCCGCTTCACCATGTTCATCTGGGTTCGTCTGCTGAAATGCCCTGGCGTAAGGCGGGCCGGGTCGAGTACAAATCGGCCATGCTCTGGCTGTTGTTCCTGCTCGTCGCCTGTGCCGCCGCCGTCGCCTCCTGTGCCCGGCTGTGCTCGGCCGCCGTCGCCGCCGCCCAGGAGCCCGAGGGCGCCGGGGCCGGCCGCCGGGCCTTGAGCCTGTACGAGACGGCGTTCCTGTCCGGCGGTCCGCAGCGGGTCGGGGATCTGGCCCTGGTCGCGATGGACCGGCAGCGCCGGCTGCTGCTGGCGCACACCGGCTGGGTCACGGTGGTCGACCCGGACGGCCAGGACGAGTTGGAGCGCTCCGTCATCGCCGCGATAGGCCCGCACGGCCAGTCGCCCGTCCCTCCGGTGCGGGCCGCGCTCGCCGCTGCGGCGCCGGTTCGGGCGCTGGCCGACCGACTGGTGGCCGCCGGGCTCGCGGTGCCCGCGGCGGCGCGTACGAACGTGGCGGCCGCGGTCCGTCAGGTGCGGGCGGCGGCCGGCCTTGTCCTGCTCATGGGGGCGGCGGCGCTGCTGATCGTGGAGCCTGGGCCGGGGCGGGAGAAGGCGACGGCGTGGTTCGCGCTGCCGCTGCTGCTGACCCTCGGCTGCCTGGCGATAGCCCGCGTCGAGGCGCATCCGTACACCCGGTGGGCCTCGCCCGCCGGGCAGAAGCTGCTGGGCCAGGGGCGGATCGAGACGCCCCGGCCACGGCCCGCCCGGCCCGCCCGGCCCGCCTACGGCCGGGAGGGCGCCGACGCCGAGCTGCTGACCGTACTCGCGTTGCACGGCGCCTCGGCCCTCCCCGATCCCGCGCTGCGCGCGGCCTTCAAGGCGCATTGGGGTCATTGACCCCGACACCTCGGCGCGGTGCTTTACATGGCCGACCGCCACCCCAAGTATCCCTTTCGTCGCGGAATGACCGAACGCGACGGAAGACGAACGGATACGAGGGGGACGGCCCGTGAGAGCAGTACCGCTGTACGGCGTACTCGGGCCGCTGTCCCTGGCCCTGGCCATGGCCGCGCTGCTCGCCGCCCCGGCACCCGCCGCCACCGCCGCGACCGCGGTGACCGCCACCGCCCAGGCCCGCCACGGCGACACCGCCGAGGACCGGGGCGTGGCGGTCGCCGCCCGGCGCGCCGCCGCCCGCGGCATCGACTTCGGCCGCTGCGCACCCGGCGAGGAGCTGCCCGCAGCCGCCCGGTGCGGCACCTTCGAGGTGCCGCTGGACTATGCGCACCCCCACTCCACCCAGCTGTCCCTCACCGTCAGCCGGCTCCGCGCCACCGGCCCGCGGGAGCGTCACCAGGGCGCGCTGGTCTACAACCCGGGCGGGCCCGGCGCCTCCGGTATGGCGTTCCCCGCGTACGCCAGTGTGGCCGGGTTCCGGAAGGCCGCCGAGGCGTACGACTTCGTCGGATACGCACCGCGCGGGGTGGGCCGCTCGGCACCGCTGTCCTGCGCGGACCCGGCCGCCTTCGCCAAGTCGCCGACGAACTTCCCCGTGCACCCCTCCGCCGCCTTCAAGCGGACGATGATCAAGCGGGCCCGGGCCTACGCGGACGGCTGCGCCCGCCGTGCGGGCGGTGCCCTGCGCCACTACACGACCCTCAACAACGCCCGCGACCTCGATGTGCTGCGCGCCGCCCTCGGCGAGACGCGGCTGAACTTCGTGGCGGCTTCCTATGGCACGTACTACGGCGCCGTCTACGCCACGCTCTTCCCCCACCATGTGCGCCGCATGGTCTTCGACAGCGTGGTCGACCCCGACTCGCGGCAGATCTGGTACGGCAACAACCTGAAGCAGTCGCTGGCCTTCGAGCGGCGCTGGGACGACTGGCGCCACTGGGCCGCCGGGTACGACGACGTCTACCACCTGGGAGACACCGCGGCCGAGGTGTCCGCCTCGTACAAGAAGGCCCAGCGGCGGCTGGCGCGCCACCCGGCGGACGGGAAGGTGGGCACCGCGCAGCTCCAGGACGCCTATGCGCGCAACATCTACAACGACGCCTTCTGGGATATGAGCGCGCACGCGCTGGCCGCCTATCTGGGCGGCGACGAGGGGCCCCTGGTCGCGCTGGCCGCGCCCGACCCGGCCCAGGCCGCGTCCCAGGAGAACGGCAACGCCGTCTACACGGCCGTCCAGTGCAACGACGCGCCCTGGCCTCGGGATTGGGCCAGGTGGAACCGCGACAACAGCGCCCTGGCCCGCCGCGCGCCCTTCGAGACCTGGGTCAACGTGGCGATGAACCTGCCGTGCGCCTACTGGTCCGCGCCCCGGCAGCGGCCGCTGCCGGTGGGCCCCCGGGGCGGCGCGGGGCGCGGGACGCCGCCGCCGGTGCTGCTGCTGGCCGCCGAGCGGGACGCGGCCACGCCGTACGAGGGCGCCAAGGAGCTGCGGCGCAGGCTGCCGGGCTCATCGCTGGTGACCGAGCGCGGGGCGGGTACGCACGGGCTGTGGGGCGGCCCGAACGACTGCGTCAACGGGTACGTCGACACCTACCTGCTGACCGGGCGGACCCCGGGCCGCTCCGTGTCCTGCGCGCCGCGCGAGGCGCCCGAGCCCAGCGTCTGGGCGCCGCCGGGCCTTGAAACGCAGCCGGAAACGGAACCGGAAAGGGAAGCAGGGGCGGAGGCGACGCCGGCGGTGGGCGCGGCGGCCTGGTGACCGGCGGCCGCGCCACGGCGAGGGCGGTGCCGCCGATCAGGCCAGCCCGGCGACCAGCTCGGAGAGCGCCTTGCGCCGCCCGGTGTAGAACGGCACCTCCTCGCGCACATGCCGACGCGCCTCGGAGCCGCGCAGATGCCGCATGAGGTCGACGATCCGGTGCAGCTCGTCGGCCTCGAAGGCGAGGATCCACTCGTAGTCGCCGAGCGAGAAGGACGCGACCGTGTTGGCCCGCACGTCCGGGTAGCCGCGCGCCATCTTGCCGTGGTCCGCGAGCATCGCGCGGCGCTCCTCGTCGGGCAGCAGGTACCACTCGTAGGACCGGACGAAGGGGTACACGCTGACGTAGTCGCGGGGGGTCTCGTCGGCCAGGAACGCCGGGATGTGCGAGCGGTTGAACTCGGCCGGGCGGTGCAGCGCCATGTTCGACCACACCGGCTCCAGGGCCCGGCCCAGCTTGGTGCGGCGGAAGAGGTTGTACGCCTCCTGCAGCGCGTCGGAGGTCTCCGCGTGCCACCAGATCATGACGTCCGCGTCCGCGCGCAGCCCGGAGATGTCGTAGGTGCCACGCACCGTGACGTCCTTCGCGGCGAGCTGCGCGAACAGCTCCTCGACCTCGTCGGCGTAGCCGGTGCGGTCCTCGGGCAGGACGTCGCGCAGCTTGAACACCGACCACAGGGTGTAGCGGATGACCTCGTTGAGGTCCTTGGCCTTCTTACCGGCGTTGGGAACCTTGCCGGACGGGGCGGTCTCGGGGGCGGATGCAGCAGTCATGGTCCCTATTCTCGCTCTCCGCGCCCGGCGCCCCGCGCCTGGGTGGCGACCAGCAGTTCCAGCAGCTCATCGGCGGCGGTACGGGCGCTGGCGACGCAGGCCGGGATGCCCACACCGTCGTACACCGCGCCGCACACCCGCAGCGCCGGGAGCTTGGCGACCTCCGCGCGGATACGGGCCACGCGGTCGAGGTGGCCCACGGGGTACTGCGGCAGCCCGCCCTCCCAGCGGTTCACGCGGGTGGCGACCGGGCGCGCGGCCAGGCCGATGGCCTGGCCGAGATCGGCGAGCGACAGCCTTACCAGATCCTCGTCGTCCCGGCTCAGGTCCGCCTCGTCCTCAAACCGCCCGATCGAGGTACGCAGCACGAAGAGATCGGGGTCGGCCTCCCCCACCCAGCCCCATTTGCGGCTGGAGAAGGTGGCGGCCTTGATGGTGTGGCCGTCGACGGGCGGTACGAGGAAACCGCTGCCCTGGGCCAGCTCGGCCACGTCGGCTCGGCGGAAGGCCATGGTGATCAGCGCCATGGAGGCGTAGTCGACGGTGGCCAGCTCGGCGGAGGCGGCCGGGGAGTCGGCGGCGAGCAGCCGGGCCGCGACGGGTGCGGGGGCGGCGAGCACGACGGCGTCGGCCTCCAGCGTCTCGCCACGCTCGGTGACCACCGTCCACCGCGCCGCCCGCCCCTCCCCGGGGCTGTCAGAGCTGCCGGGGGCGGCGGTCGGGCGCAGCTCCCGTACGGGCTCGCCGGTACGGATCTCGCCGCCCGCGGCGCGCACCGCGTCGGCGACGGCGAGCGGAAGCCGCCCGATCCCCCCGTCGATACCGGTGAACACCGGGCCGGCCGGCGCCGCCGCGGCCCGCGCGGCGAGCGCCCGCGCACCCTCGGTCAGCGAACCGTGCGTACGGGCCGCCTCGAAGAGCGTGGGCACCGAGGCCCGCATCGACGTCCGGTACACATCACCCGCGTACACCCCGCCCAGCAGCGGCTCGACCAGCCGGTCCACGACCTCCCGCCCCAGCCGCGCGGCGACGAACTCGCCGAGAGCGACGTCCTCGCCCAGCTCCGCCGGCGGCAGCTGGGACTCCTGGGCGAGCCGCGCGAGCCCTTCGGCCGAGACCACACCGGAGGCGGCCAGCGGGGCCGGGTCCCCGGGCACGCCCATCACATGGCCCTTGGGCATCGGCCGCAGCCCGCCGCGGGTCCACAGCGAGGCGGTGGCGGTCGCGGGCGGCTGCAGCCGGTCGCCGAGCCCGACCGCGCGCGCCAGGTCCACGGCCTCGGGGCGGCGCGCGAGCATCGACTCGGCGCCGAGGTCCGCGGGGACGCCCGCGATCTCGCCCGCGTACAGCTTGCCGCCGAGCCGGCCGGACGCCTCCAGCACGGTCACCCGGGCCCCGCCGGTCAGCAGCCGATGGGCGGCCGCGA
>NZ_JBSFMM010000021.1:0-71189 GCF_053599555.1 Streptomyces sp. NPDC000941 | reverse complement strand
CGGCGCGCTGCGCTCCGTACGGAAGGCATCGGCGGCGTCGGGGGGGGGCCGGGGGCGCCCCCCGGGGGGGGGGGCCCGGGGCTCGACGAGGTCCGTCGTGAGAGGTTCAGGAGGCTTCGAAGGCACCGAGATCCGGCGCCTGCCCGCTGTAGGGCAGACCGACATTGACGCCTTTGTCGATCAAGGTGCTGTTCGCCGCGAGGCGCAGGTTGCGCAGTACGGGCAGGCTGCCGTCGGTTTGGCGGGCCGCATCCCAGCCGGACGTCGACACGCTCTGGAACTGGGCGTCCGACAGGGAGATGCTCAGGTTCCAGGAGTTGTACGTGGCGCTGGTGCCGCTCATGTTCGAGGTCAGGGTGCCGGTGTAGGCGATGTTGTTACGGAGGTTGCCCCGGCCGACGGCGGCGCCGCTCGAGTCGACTCCCAGCATGTTGAAGTCGGGGTGGTTGCCGTAGCTGGTGTTGTTGAAGAAGTCGTTGGCGAGCGGGTGGTGGTTGGCGTAGAAGCCCGCCGCCTTGTTGGCGAAGGCCGCGGAGGTGCGGACGGTGTGCTTGACGGCCCCGGCGTCGTAGTCGCCGCCGTAGCCCCCCGCCTTGAACCCGTTGCCGTTGCCGGAGCCGGTGGTGGTTCCCGGTATGTATCCGTTCCGCCACGCCCAGGAGTTCTCGATGGTCACGGACGAATAGGCGTTGATGAGGTCGAAGCCGTCGTCGGAGTTCCACCATGCACGACATCCTCGGAACACGTTCCCGGGGTTGTTGGCGGAGATGTGCGCACCGAATCCGTCGGCGTTCTCACCGGCCCCACCGGAGCTGTTCGGGTCGTAGTTGTCGTGCGAATCCGAGTTGAGGACGAGGTTCCCTCCTCCGTTTTGAATGAACAGTCCTGGCCCCATATGGTGGTGGGTGTTGATCTGTTCAAAGGTGTTGTTGCTCCCGGAGATCCAGATCCCCCAGGACTCGTGGTTCAGATTGTTGTTCTGCGGGACGCCGGTGACTTCCAGCCCCTTGAGATGGATCCAACTGCCGGTGACATCGAAGCCCTTGATCCGGCAGTCGTCCGTCATGCGCGAGAAATTGAAGACCGGTTTTTCTCCGGGGTAGGCCAAGTAGTGGATCTGATTGCCTGAACTGCCGCTCTTGTTCAGGGTGATCGCGTCGACCCGGTCCGTCTGACTCTTGCAGCTGTTGATCCCATGCGTATAGGAGTACGTGCCGCCCCGGAAATACACCGTGTCGCCCGCCCCGACGACGGACTGCGCATGGGCGATCGAGGCCCAGGGGGCCGCCTGAGTTCCCGCGGCGCTGTCGCTGCCGTTCGGGGCGACGTAATAGACATTTCCGGCCGCTGCGCTGCTTGTGGCTGCCGAGCTGGGGGCGATGGTGAGGGGGGTCAGGAGGAAGGTGACGGCCGAGACCAGGAGGGCAGGCGTCACGCGGGAGGCGGATTTCATCGCTCGCTCCAGATGGTTGGGGAAACTCCTGGCGCAACCAGAACGTTCCATGTGTCAGAGGAAGCCGTCCATGGCCGCCGTCGGGCGCCGACTGCTGTCGTCCCAGGCCGAGCTGTTGTAGCTGTTGAACGAGGGGTAGCCCTCGGGCTCCCAGAAGAATGTGCCGAGGCCACCGAAGCCCTGCAGCCCGGTGATGAACGCCCGCAGTGAATCGCGCACCTGGGTGGGTTTGCCCACCGGCCCGCCGTACTCCACCTGCATGACCGGCTTGCCGTAGCCGGACTGGATGGTCTGCATATTGGCCAGCACGCCGGGCACGTTGCCGCCCTGCGCATACGAGGACAGGCCGGTGATGTCCCACTTCCCGCCGTTGTCCCGGTAGGCGTTCAGAAAGTTCTGGACGCCGCTCAGGTTCTGCGGCTGGGCCAGATGCACCAGCACGGGGGTGCTCGGGAAGACCTTTTTGGACATGTCGTACGCGGCGTTCAGCAGGCCCGTCATCTGAGCCGGGCGGCTGAGACTGCCGACCGGTTTGCAGATTCCGGAGTTGGATTCGTTGCCGATCTTCACCCAGGCGGGAGTGACGCCGTAGTACTTGATGACGTTGCACGAGTGGTAGACGTAGTCGTACATGGCGTCGAGCATCTGGCTGTAGTCCATGGCGGCCCAGGCGGCCGGCGGATTCTGCACCCCGGCCGAGTTCCAGGTGTCGCCGAAGTGGAATCCGATGAGGACCTGCATACCGGCGTTCTTGGCCCGCTGGGCCAGCTGCGCGGTCTCCTCGATGCTGCAGTGCCCGTTGGCCGGATCGCTGGAGGGGTTGACCCAGGTCCGCAGGGAGACCGCGGTGATGCCGTACCCCTTGAGGATGGTGAACAGATCCTGCCGCACTCCGGCGCTGTTGTTCCAGTAGTAGCCCTGCGCCTCCATCTGGGGCATCCAGCTGATGTCGGCGCCCCGGACGAACGCTGCGGCCTGCGCCTGCGCCTGCGCCTGCGCCTGCGCCTGCGCGGGGGCGGCGGCGGCTCCGAGCGCCACCGTTCCGGCACCGGCCGCGGCGCCCAGCAGTACGGTTCGGCGGCGCACACCACCTGGCCGTTGCTCACGTTCCTGTCCCTTTTCCATCTTCCGTACCTCCTCCATAGGCAGGTGCATGACAATTTGCGGGACCGTGAATCACTGTGACGCATTCGAATCACTGAGCTACAGATTGCTGCATAATGCTGCGCTCGGCGGCATCAAGTGTCAAGAGACGGGGGCGGGGTAGCGGCCCCGCAGGAGGACCTGACGATCAGGCGGGGCTGGATGAGCAACTGGCGGACGGGTACGGCCGACGGGTCGGGCGCGTCGAGGCGTTCCAGGAGCAGCCGCGCGGCTTGGGCGCCGATCTCGTGCTTGGGCGGCGCCACCGCGGTCAGGGGCACGTCGGCCAGGGAGGCGATCTCGTCGTCGTAGGCGATCAGCGCGATGTCGTCCGGCGTACGCAGGCCCTGGGAGCGCATCCGCCGGATCAGCTCGATCGCGTCGTGATCGGAGTGCACCAGCGCGGCCCGTGCGCCGTCGGCCAGGCACTCCTTGATGAACCGGTCATAGAGGCGGGTGGCCTCCGTGGGGCCGAGCGTGGGGCGTCCGCTGTCCAGGACCGGTGCGCCGGAGACGAGGCCCAGGTGCCGGACGGCCGCTTCGTACCCCTCGCGGAGCAGGGGCGCGGTGGGGCTGCCGTTGGTGAACAGCCCCACCCGCTCGTGCCCCAGGTTCATGAAGTGCCCGACCGCGCCGAACGCGCCCTGCTGGTGATCGGTGGCCACGAACTCGCCCGGCACATAGCGGTCGTACGGCCGTCGTTCCATCAGCACGAACGGCAGCCCGCCGGCCCGAAGCCGTTCGAACGGTTCCTGGGGCAGGACGTGGCCCGTGGCGGAGGCCACCAGCAGCCCGGTGGCGCCGGACGCGACCAGCTCATCGATCTGCTGGGTGTCATTCGGGTACGTGTAGTTGCTCAGGCCGATGACCACGCGGACGCCGCGCTCGGCGGCCACGGCCTGCACGCCGGCGACGACTCGGGGGTAGTAGTAGTGCGCCGACGGGACCAGCAATCCGAGCGTATGGGCCGAGGCAGGCTTGGTATCGGCGCGGAGAGGGCCGGACGGCGCGCCCGCCGGCCGCGGCTCGGAGGGCTGCCCGGCGGTGTGGGATGTCGCGAGCACGGCACCTCCGCGGACCCGGGTCACCCGCCCTTCGGCCTCCAGCTCGAGCAGATCCCGCCGGATGGTGGCGCGCGACACGTTCAGGCGCGCGGCGAGTTCGGTGACCTTCAGCCCCTCGGCTGCTTCCAGCTCCCTGACCAGTAGCTCATGCCGCTGCGCAACGAGCATGTCGGACACGGCCCCCCTGTGAACAGATTTGAACGATTCTAGCCCGCGGACTTCGTATGCCGTCCAGTACCGATCTTCGGCCCGTCGGCTGGTGGCGGCCAGTCGGGGGCGGGGTCCTCGGTGAGCAGCGGCCGGAGGGCGCCGAGGACCGCGCCGATGCAGACGTCGCGCAGCTGGGTGCGGGTGCAGGTCTCGTGGGTGAGCCAGTCGACGCAGAGGACCTGGACGAAGACCAGCCAGCTCTTCAGGACGCCGGACACGGCCTCACGGGCGCTCGCGTCCGCGAGTGGGAGTACGGCCAGCAGCCGTGCGCGGAGCGCGTCCAGCTCGTTCGTCATGATCGTCTGGATCACCGGGTCGCCCGCCAGGACCCGGTTCGCGGCGAGGACGGCGTTGCGGTTCGCCACGAAGTAGTCGAGGTGGACTTCCATGCCCTGGATGAGCTGTTCCACCAGGGAGTCGGCAGGGTCGAGCCGTGTCCCGGCGAGCAGTTGGTCCGCCGCCTGCTGGTAGACGGCCGTGAAAAGGGCGTGCTTGCTGGGGAAGTGACGGTAGAGCAGGGCCCGGGACACGCCGGCCTGTTCGGCGACCTCCTCCATCAGTACCTCGGCGTAGGGGTGTGCGGCGAAGAGCCGTGCGCCGACGGCGAGGAGTTGGGCGCGGCGGTCGGCGGGGGTGAGTCGCTGGCGAGGAGGCACGAACGCAGCTTAGTTGACATGAGTCTACTAGCGCACCCAGTCTAGTAGACCCATGTCAACTAAGCTCCGCCAAGACGGTTTGGAGGGAATATGGCCAGGGCTCTGCGCGTACTCGCGCAGCTGATGGGCTGGGCCTGCGTGGCGATCGGCCTGTTCCATGTGGCACTCGGCAACGCGGCGATCCCCGGCGCCGGTTCCGCCGGCGCGACAGTCGACAGCTGGGGCCGGTTCATGGGAGCCGGCTTCGCCGGCTACGGGCTGGCCTGGCTCTCGGCCGCGCGGCAGCGTCCGATTCCGGCTCGGGCGGTGCGGTGGCTGGCCGGCGTCTTTCTGCTGGGCGGGATGGGCCGGCTGCTCTCGCTCGCCGTACATGGCTGGCCGCAGTGGTTCCAGATCGCACTGGCGGCGATCGAGCTCGGCCTGCCGCCGGTCTTCCTCTGGCTGGCCGACGCGGAGGAGCGGACCCTGCGCGGCGATGTGGATGCTGTGCCCGCCGGGCGATGAAGGGGCCCGAGCTCGCCCGGATCGGACACTTGGGCAGGGAAGCCGGCACTTACGGCGTTCGGAGTTGCCGGGAAGCGGTGGGGGAGGGCAGCGGGATCTCCTGGGCGAGTTTGTCGCCTTCGACGTCGAGATCGGGCAGGAGACGGTTCAGCCACGCGGGGATCCACCAGGCCTTCTCCCGTGCGAATGCCATGGTGGCCGGGATGAATGTCAGGCGGATGATGAACGCGTCGATGAGGATGCCCGCGGCCAGGGCGAATCCCGCCTGTTTGATCATGGGTTGGGCGTTGAAGATGAATCCGGCGAAGACGGAGACCATGATCGTGGCTGCGGCCACCACGACGGCGCTGGCCTGGGCGAAGCCGGAGACGGTCGCCCGGAGCGGGTCGGCGCCGTGCATACGGGCCTCGCGCATGGAGGTGACCAGGAACATCTGGTAGTCCATGGCCAGTCCGTAGAGCACACCGGTGACGATGATGGGCAGCAGGCTCACCACCGGCGCGGTGGCGTCGATCCCGAACAGGAACTGTCCCCAGCCCCACTGGAACACGGCCGTGGTGACGCCGAAAGTGGCGGCGATGCTGAGCAGGAAGCCGAGCGTGGCCATCACGGGGACGACGACGGAGCGGAAGACCAGGAGCAGGACGATCAGCGAGAGTCCGAGAACGGTGGCGACGTACAGGGGAAGGACATCGGCGAGCCGGTCGGACACATCGATGGCGAGGGCGGTAAAGCCGGTGATGCCGACCGTGACGCCATGCTTCTCGCTCAGCTCCCGGCTCTTGTCCCGCACGGCGTTGACGAGGTCCTTGGTGCCGTCGTCGTTCGGTCCGTCGTCGGGAACGAGGCTGAGGACGGCCATGGTGCCACTGCTGTCCATCCCCGCCAGCGAGACCGACGCGGCGCCCTTGGTGTCCTTCAGTTCGGTGGTGGCGGCGGCGAGCGTCGTGGGGGTGAGGGGCCGGTCATCGCCGGAGGAGCGTGCCACGACCATGAGGGGGCCGTTGTAGCCGGCGCCGAAGGCGTCGCTCACCTGCTCGTAGCTCTGGCGTTGTGCGGTGTCGGGGTTGTAGCTGTCGCCGGACGGCAGGCCCATCTTCATGTCGAGGGCGGGCAGGGCCACTGCGAGGGGCGCGAGCAACGACCCCGCGAGGGCGAGGTACTTGCGGTGTACCAGCCCCGCTCCCCAGCGGGTTCCCCGCGTCGGTGTGGCCGTGGTGGCCCGCTGCCGCGCCGCGTGCCAGCTCCTGGTCGAACAGATGCGCTCCCGCACCAGGCCCAGGAGTGCGGGCAGCAGGGTGAGGGCGAGCATGACGGCGATGGCGATCGTGGCCGCGGCGGCGATGGCCATGGTGCTGAGCAGCGTGATGCCGACGACCAGCAGCCCCATCAGGGCGATGATGACCGTGCTGCCGGCGAAGAAGACCGCGCTGCCCGCGGTGCCGACGGCCCGCCCGGCCGCCTCGCCCGCGTCCAGGCCGTGGTCCAGGATCAGCCGCCGCTGCCGGTTGACGATGAACAGGGCGTAGTCGATGCCGACGGCGAGGCCCAGCATCAGGGCCAGTACGGCGGTGAGGGAGTGGATCTCGAAGACGGTGGAGAGGGTGAAGGCGCCGCCGACGCCCACCGTGACGCCGATGAGAGCGATGACCAGCGGCAGGCCCGCCGCCACGACCGACCCCAGGGTGACCAGCAGGACGATGGCCGCCACGACGACACCGACGATCTCGCCGACGCCCACGATCTCGGGTATCTCCATCATCGATGCCGACGGCAGGACATCGAGGTGGCCGCGCTCGGCCTGTCGCTCGGCGGCCTGGACGGTGCTGTCGATCGTCCCGGAGGGCAGCTCGTAGGTCTGCTGGTCGAACTGGAACTGCATCAGGGCGGTGGATCCGTCGGCCGAGACGACGACCCCTGGTACGGGTCGGCCGTCGGCCCGCAGGGGAGTCGGCGCCTTGCCTCGCGCCGGCTGCCCGGCGGCCTCGGCCACCGCGGCCTGGGCCCGTATCAGGGGACTCTTCTCGCCCTTGGACAGCTCATCGGCGAGGGCCTTGCGCGCGTCGATGACGTGCTCGTGGCGGTAGACCGCGTCCACCGCGCCGATGAGGGCGGCGCGGCTGTCCCTGCCGTCGACCCGCGTCCCGTTCCGCGCGCGAAACACCACCATGCCCTGTCCGCCGGACGCCTCGGGCAGGGACTTCGCCAGATCGTCGATGACCTCCTGGGCCGGGGTGCCGTCGATGCGCACCTCGTTGCTCAGCTTGACGGGGTTGACCGTGAGCAGGGCCACCACGGCTGACACCACCGCCAGCCAACCCGCGATGACGTACCAGGGCCTGGCGTAGGCGAACCGCCCCAACCGGTACAGCAGCACAGACACACCCTTCTCCTCTCTCCGACGCGGCCCCGGTGGGCATACGACCCCGGGGTGAGAGAGTACTATCAGATCGATAGTCAACTATCGAATCGATAGAGTCCTACCGCCGTACGGTCAGTTGGGTAGCCTGCGGTGCGGAATTGGGAGGAGCGAGAGATGACGAACGCCGCACCCGGCACACACCGGCGCCGCAGGGTTGACGCCCGCTCAAGTGCGGAGCGCATCGTTGCGGCCGGACGCAATGTCCTCGGCGCGGGCGAGGGCTCGTTGGAGCGGATCGCCGCCGAGGCGGGCGTGGGCATCGCCACGCTCTACCGGCACTTTCCCAACCGGGAGGCCATCGTCCGTGCCGTCCTCGACGACATTCTCGAAACCGACCTCCTCCCGCTGATCACCGACGCCTCCGCCGCCCGGCACCCGCGACAGTCCATCCTGGACATCGCCACCCGGCTGCTCGACCTGATCACCGAGGAGCGGGGACTGGTCACCTTTGCCGGCAACTTCGCGGACGTCGCCGTGGACGCCCTCCAGCGCTTCAGCGACTCCCTCCGCCCCCTGCTGGAGCGCGCACAGGAGCAGGGCGAGATCCGAGCCGACCTCACCGTGGACGACATCCCGCGCTTCCTCGTCATGGGCATCGCCGCCCTCGCGCTCCCCGGCACCACACCCGCCACACGCGCTCGCTTCACCGTCCTGCTCTTCGACTCGCTCAACCCCGCCAACGCGACCCCGCTCCCGCCGCTCCGCACGGAGACGGAAGAGGACGACCTCCACACCGCGGTCAGCAGCGCCATGAGCGTGGCTGAAAAATCGCGCAAGTCTGCGCCGTGATCCGGGTCCCTGGCCGTTCCTCTGGGCGCGGCCCGGGCGAAGATCGGGCGGTCCTCGGTCATGGAGTTCCCCGGAGGCGTCCGGTGCCGGTTCGATGGAGGCATACGGCGATACGGGGGTGAGAGCGTTGGACGTCACCGGTGCGGGTGCGCCGATCGTGGCGGTGGTCGGGGTGGTCGGGACCCTGCTGTCGGCCCTGCTGACCCAGTGCGCGGCCGAGCGCAGCCGACAGCGTGAGCAGGAGCGGACCGAGCGAGTGCGCGCGCGGGCGCGGGAAGCCGAGGTGCGGCGTACCTGTTACGTCGCCCTCAACACCTCCCTTCGGCACTATCTGGCCGCCCTCACCGACCAGTTGCACGCCCTGATCCGCGCGGAGGATCCGCGCGCGGCACGGCAACGTCTCAGCGAGGCCCGGGATCTGCACCGGGACGTGTACGCGGAGGCGCAGATGCGGCTGCCCGACCCCGTACTCGCCCTGGCCGGCGAGGTCACCCACGCGCTCGGCACCGTCTACGGCCGACTCCGGCGCCTGGACGACGGCGTCCCCCGACCGGGCGACTCGCTCGACGCCGCCCAGGGGGAGATCGACGCGCTGTGGGAACGGCTGCGGGAGCTGCGGCGCGGGATGCGTGCGGATCTGGGAGCTTCGGGAGTGTCCCGCCCGAGCCCGCCCGGGCCCGCTCCGCACCGCCCCCGAACCGATCCGGATGCGTTGCGGGCGCGTTCGGGGTGTTGATCGGGCGTCGGACGGAAAGGCTCGGTGATCGGGCATGGTCGTGACGGGAGGAGTGCCGGTGGGGGACGAGGGGGAGAGCGGTGGCGTTCAGGCGTTGCGGGCCTGGGCCGGCGAGGCCGTCGGGCGGGCGAAGGCGTTGCTGCCGACGCCGGGCACGGCCGCCAAGGCGTCGCGCGCCCATGACGACTCGGTCACCGAACTCGACGCGCTCACCCGCCTGTTGGACCACGATCCGGAGCTGCGCAGCTCGGTGACCCTATGGCTCGGCGGTGCCCTCACCCTGCGCCACGGCGTCGGGGGCGGGATGCTCGAGGACCGGGAGCGGGCGCACGGTCTGCTGCGGAACGTACGGGACCCGGCGACGAGTATCGGGGCCGCGGCCTCCACCGAGGACCGGCGGTGGGCCGCGCTGTTCCTGCTGACGCACGCGATGCCGCTGCAGGAGATGCTGGGCGGGCTCTCGCCGGAGCCTGACGCGACCGCCATGTTCGACATGATCATGCGGGAGGGGCCGAACGGGATAGCCGCCTTCGCGGCCGAGCTGCAGGAGTTGGTGACCGACGCGGCCGAGCTTCCGCTGCCGCCGGAGACCTTGGGGCAGCTGCGGCAGGTGCGCGACCTCTATGCCAGTCCGTCGGCCGACGGGATCGCCGACCTGTTCACGAGTCTCATCCCCGACAACGGTTTTCCGGGCGCCGATCAGCTGCGGCAGATGATGACGAACTGGCAGACGACGATGACCGGTGGCATGGGCCCGAAGAGCGGCACGGCCCCTGGCACCGGCTCGGACAACACGGGTGATACGCGCGTCACCCGGGACCCCTCCGACAAGGCCGACGCCGACGCCCCGGACCCCTCGGCCGAGGCCGCCGCCGGTGCCGGTGCCGGTGCCGACGCCCCGGCCATGCCCCGTACCCCCGACGATATCCGCCGGCTCATCGCCGCGTGGCAGGCCGTCAACACCACGTCCGTGGACTTCGTGAACCACGTCGGCGGCGGCGACCCCGCTGCCCTCAATCAGCAGCTCCGGCAGTTGCGCGATGCACTGGACGGGCTGCCGGACGGCATGGCGGACAAGGACGCTCTCGGCGGGCTGATGGCCCTGCTGCTCAACGTGAGCGACGGCGCCGGCGGCACTCTTCAGGACCAGGCGCTCGGTCTCGCGCATATCCAGACGGTCACCGACTACCTGCGGCGCAAGTCGGAAACCTCGATCCCCATGGCCGACAGCCTCGCGATCATGGCGGACGTGATGGGCCTGATCACCGACGTCCGTACCGCCGCGCAGGCCGAGGACGTGCAGGGGCTCCGCGGCCTTCTGCCCAAGGCCGAGGCCCTGGCCGACACCGTCCCCGAGGACCACGACATCCGCTTCATAGTCCTCATCGCCCGCGCCATGGCCCGCCTCATGCTCGGCCGGCACACCATGGACAGGGATCTGCTGCTGCGCGGCCTCGCGGACTTCGAGGAGGGCAGGACCGCCGCGCGGAACAGCAGCCTCCCGATCGGGTACGAGGAGCTGGAGGCCCTGGTTCCCGACCTCGCGACCCTGCGTTCGTACCTCACCGACGACACGACGACGATCATCCCGGACCGGGACGTACCGCCACCGGACGCCCCCGCCGACCAGCTGCACACCGCCGCGAACCGGCTCGGCATGCGCTACGGCCTCACCAAGGACCCGGCGGACCTCGAGGCAACCATCACCACGCTGGAACGGCTCCGCGAGCACGTCCGGCAAGGCCGGGCCCCGCGCGTCGCGGCCGAGTCCCTGTGGTCGCTCGCCGAGTCCTACCGCGCCCGCTGGCACCGGGAGCAGAGCGAGTCCGACGCGGACGCGGCCACCGACACGGCGAACGAGGCCCTGACCGCCCTCGCCGCCGACGTCCTCCTCCAGCACGGCGCCGAACACCGCCTGACGACCGCCCGCAACGGGGCCTCGCTCGGCGTACGGGCCGCCTTGTGGGCCGCCGCGCACGGAAGGGTGGCCGACGCGGTCGCCGCCCTGGAGCTGGGCAGGGCGCTGGTGCTGCAGTCGGCGGCCACCTCCCGGGCCGTACCTGACCTGCTGGAGGAGCGGGGCCATCCCGAACTCGCCGCCGCCTGGCGGGGGTCCGGCGCCGCCGACAGTACGGAGCTGCCCGCCGAGCTCCCCAGCACCCTGCGCCGGCAGGCCCTGGAAGCCCTGGGCTACCGGGAGCGGGGCGGACTGCTCGACACCCCCACCCCGCGCGAGCTGGCGGACGGCGTGGGCGCGGCCGGTGCGGACGCGCTGATCTATCTGGTCCCCGGCAGCGAGGGCGACAGTGAGGCCCCGGGCATGTTGCTGGCCATAGGCCCCGAGATCGGCATCGGCGTGGGCGCGCTGCCCATGCTGTCGGAAGCGGGCAGCGCCCCTCTGGAGCGATACCTGGACGCGGCCGCCGCCCGCTCCCCGGACCCGGACATCGTCGACGAACAGGCAGAAGCGGCCTGGGAGGAGGCCCTGGCCGAGCTGTGCGGCTGGGCGTACGAGGTCTTCGTCCATGTCCTCGCCGGGCTGGAGGAACACCTCCCGGGCGACGCGGCCGACCGCCGTACGCCCCGGGTCGTCCTGGTCCCCTGCGGCCGCCTCGGGATCGTCCCCTGGCACGCGGCCCGCTTCCCCGCCGACGCCCCGCACGACCATCTCTGCCAGGCCCTGGTGATCAGCTACGCGGCCTCCGGCAGCCAGTTCCTGCGTACGGTGAAACGCGCACCACGCGATCCGATCGCGGCCCCGGCCATGGTGACCGACCCGAGCATCACGCTGACGTATGCCGAGCAGGAGGTCCTGGAGCTGCGCAACGCCTTCTATCCGGGGGCGCGGCTGTACGGCGACTTCGGCACCCTCCCGCCCGACTCGGTGCCGACCGGCACCCCCGACCAGCTGCTGACTCTGCTCGCCCAAAACCACTCGATGGTCCATCTGGCCACACACGGGCTGGCGGGGGTACGGCCGACGGAGTCGGCCCTGCACCTCGCCCCCACCGACCCCGGCGAGGAGATCGGCCGGCTCACCGTGACCCGGCTCCTCGACCGGCCACAGCCCGCCGAACAGACGGCGCCGGACGGCCCGCTGATCGTCCTGAGCGCCTGCCAGACCGATCTGAGCACCCGCGACCACGACGAGGCCCTGACCCTCACCACGGCGTTCGTCTCGGGCGGCGCACGTGATGTCGTGGGGTCGCGGTGGACCGCCCAGGACAGCGCGACGATCCTGCTGATGGCGGTCTTCCACCACGGTCTGCGGGCCGGACTCAGTCCGGTCGACGCGCTGCGGGCCGCGCAGCTGTGGATGCTCGACCCGGACCGGAAGGACCCGGGCTGTCTGAGCGACACGTTACGGCACGACATCCGCCGCCCCGACCTCCAGCGGCCCGCCCTCTGGGCCGCGTTCATCCACCAAGGCCACCCAGGCCAGGGAAAGGAGACCGTATGACCCCGGGTGAGGACAGCGGGACGAGGGTGCTCGGCCTCATCGGCGAACACCTCGACAGCATCCGCGCCCAGCTGACCGGTGAGCAGTACCAACTCCTGCTCACCCGGCTGCGCGCGCTCGCCGACACCCCGCCGGACGACTCCAGGGCCGTACGCCGGGCCTTCCAGGCCGTACGCCTCTGCCTGCTGCCGCTGCCGTTCGACCATCCGGTCCGCGAGGCACTGGACTCCGTCCGGCTCGTCGCCACGGCACCCGTCAGCCTCCCGGTCGTCCTGCGGACGCAGGAACTGCTGGCCCGGCTCACGGCCGGCCTGGCATCGCCCGCCGAGCCCCCCGACACCGCGGCCATCATCGCCGCCGCCGAGCGCAGGCTGCTCCGCACGCCCGCCCTCCTCTCGGCCGACGAGGTCCGCGGCCGGTACCGCGGCTCGGCGCCGCCACCCGAGCTGATCCGGTTGGCCGACCCCGACCTCGGCGACCGCTACCCGGAGTTCCAGTTCTGGCCCGGGGACGGAGCGGCGTACGAGGTCGTCCTGGAGGTCAACCGGGTGTTGCTCGCCGACGCGGACCCGTGGGGAGCCGCCGACTGGTGGCTGAGCGGCAACGCGTGGCTGGGCGGCGTGCCGCCCGCAGCCCTGCTCGGCATCCGGCCGGACCGTGATCTGGTGGGCGCGGCCGTCGCGTTGGTGGAGGGGGACTGATGCACGAGGAGACCGTGTCGCCCTCCGCGTACCGCTTCCGGCCGCACTGGGAGGTGCTGCCCGCCGGTACCCAGCTGTGGCGGTTGCACAAGTCCCGCTTCGCGGCCGGGGAGTTCAAGCCGTTCGACCCGAACGCCGACGCTCCCGGCCGCTTCGACGGCACGCCGGAGGACCCGTACCCCTGTCTGTACGCGGCGACGGACGCGGAAACCGCTCTCGCCGAGACCTTGCTGCGCTCGGTCGACTACGACCTTGAGATCGGCATGCGGCTCATCCTCTGGGCCCAGGTCCGGGGCAGGTCGCTGAACGTGGTGCGGACCCGGTGCGAGCTGAAACTGGTCTCGCTGTGTTCCGGAGCGGCCCTCGCCGCCGTCTGCCAGGACAACCGGCTGCTGGAGAACGAGGGAGCGGAGCACTACGAGCGCACGCGCCGCTGGGCGCGGGAGATCAGGGCCCAGGCGCCCGAAGCCATGGGGATGATCTGGGGTTCGAAGCGCAACCCGTCGCAGCGGGCCCTGGTGCTCTTCGGGGACCGTCTCACGGACTGCGCGGGCGGGCCGCTCGATCCACTCCCGTACCGCAGCATCCCCGACCTCGGCTCACCGGACGGCATCAAGGAGGCCAACCAACTGCTGGAAACCCTCCGTTCGGCGATCAGGGAGCCGCTGCACCGCTGAGCCCGACACCCTGCCCGGCACCCTGACCTACGCTCGCTTGTCCCCGTGTGACACGTGGTGCCATCGTTGACGGCATGGCACCACCGTCTCTCGACCATGCGTCAATTCTCGGCGAACTACAGGAGGTCCGGCGGGCGGGGCTGCTCAGGCTGCGCGGTCGGGAGCTGCCCGCCCTGGAGTCGGCCGCGGCTTCTTTGGCGACCGCGCGCACCCGCGAGGTCGCCATGGAGGCGCTGCTCCGCCGCGCGGTGGAGCGGCTTGACGCGGGCACGCTGCGGACCGCCGCCGAGTACACGCTGGGCCTGGCCCAGGGCACCCGGGACTGGCCGGCGTCCTCCCGCCGGGCCCGCGCGGCCGAGGTGTACCGGGTGAGCGAGGAGCGCTTCCGCAAGCACCACGAGGTGATGGTGCTCGGGCAGGTGGCCGAGCACATCGTGGAACTGGTGGAATTGCTGAAGGACGGCGGCGACGAGCCGGGCGAGGGCGACTGGGAGGGTGACACCCACCGGTTCGTGGACGTCCTGGCGGGCGATCGGACCGTACGCCTCACCCTCCATATCCACCCCGTCGACCTGCTGCGGGACGTGGATGTGGTGGTCTCCCCGGTCAACACCTACTTCGCGCTGCCCGAGCCGTACAAGTCCTCGGTCTCCGCCTCGTTGCGCCGGGCCGCCTCCGTGCGCGGGGTGACCGGCGACCTGCTGGACGACCCGGTCCACGACGAGCTGCGCACCTGGGCCGCGCGGCACGGCGCTTCGGGGCGTCCGGTGGTTCCGGGCACGGTGGCGGCGACCGGTTCGGGAGCCATGGCCGAGTACGGCGTACGGCGGATCTACCACGCGGCGGTGGCCGTACCCCGGGCCGGCACCAACGACTACGACGTGCTGCCCGCCGACGTCACCCGCGCCACCTCGCGCGCGATCGCGCTGCTGGCCGAGGAGCGCGACCGGCACTCCCCGCCGCTGCGCTCGGTGTGCTTCCCGCTGCTCGGCTCGGGGCGCGGCGGGCTTCCGTACCGGGTGAGCGCGGCTGCCGTGTGGAGCGCCGTCGAGGCGGAACTGGCGCGCGGGGCGCGATGGGAGGTGCACTTCGTGGTGCGCACGCCCGAGGCGGCCCGCGTGGTGGAGCGCATCCCGGCCAGGACCCGCCCGGGGCGCGACCAGTCGGCGCCCGGCCGATCCGCTTGACTGGAAGGGCGGGTCGCCCAGGTGGGGTGCCACGGGGGAGCCTCCCACCGGGGCGGCCCGCGCCACCGAAGCCACCGAAGCTGCCGAAGCTGCCGAAGCCACCGAAGCCGTTGATCTCGACGCGGTGTCAATTCACGTAAGGATCACGCATGTGGGTGCCGACGTCACATACCGTGGCCGTATGACCAGGGGGATGGTTGAGTGGGCGCACGGCTGCGCAGGTCGCACGGTGACCTGGCCCGCCCCGGATATGTACGTACTCGTCGACGGTGTCCTGCTGCGCATGGTGCCCGAGCCGCCCGGCCTGCCGCCGGGTACGGCCGTCAGCGTGCGCCACGATCCCGAACGGCAACGGCTGGTGGCCCATGCCGACGGGACCGCCGACGGGACCGCTGACGGCACCGAGGCGGTGGTCGTATGAGCGTCCACAGCATGGAGTTCGGGGCCGGGTTCGAGGAACGGCAGCCCGTCGTCCTGCTCCTCGACACCTCCGCGTCCATGGGCCGCCCCGAGGAGCACCCGCGGATCGACGAGCTGAACGGCGCGCTGACCCGCTGGTTCGACGGGGTCCGCGGGCAGGAGCGGCTGCGCACCCGGGTGGAGGTCTGCCTCATCACCTTCGACTCGGCGGTGCGTGTCCACGACCCCGGCCCGGGCCGCCTGGTCCCGGTCGAGGAAGCCGACACCGACCGGCTCTTCGTCCCGGTGGACAGCCTGCACCCGCCCACGCTGCGCGCCGAGGGCCTGACCCGGCTGACGGAAGCCGTGGAAACGGCCCTCGAACTGGCCCGCGCCCGCTACCGCACGCTGCAACGGCAACGGGTGCCGGTTCGGCGCCCCTTCCTGTGGGTCCTGACGGACGGCGCACCGAGCGACGCCCAGGGCCGCCCCCTGGACGCGACGGCCCTCGCGGGTACGGCGGGGCGGGTGCGCCAGGGCGAGGAGCAAGGGGAGTGGATCTTCCAGGTGATCGGGGTACGCGGCGCCGACCTGCCGATGCTCCGGGTACTGGCGCCGAAGGCCACGTCCCCGTTGGAGAACCTGGACTTCGGCCGGATCCTCGACCTGCTCTTCCAGAGCACGGACGACAGCAGCCCGGACCAGGCCGCGGATCTCATCCACCAGGACTTCGACGACCGCGCCGCCCGGCTCGCGCGCATGGAGAGGCTGGAGAGGGACCTCCGGTGATCGTCGCGGGCGCCTCCGTCCAGGGCACCGCTCATCTCGCCGCCGGGCAGGGCTGCCAGGACGCGTTCAAGGCGATCGACCTGGGCGATACGGCCGTCCTGGCGGTGTCCGACGGCGCGAGCAGCCGTGACCGCAGCGCCCTGGGCGCCCATATAGCGGTCGACGCGGCCTGCCGCCTGCTGACGGAGGACATCCCGGACGCGGGGGAGACGCCGGAGGCGTGGACCCGGTGGATCGCGGGGCGCGGACAGAGGGTGGTCGAGGAGTATCTGCGGGCGGTGTCAGGGGTGTTGGGTACGGAGCCGGGAGTGTTGGGCACGGAGCCGGGAGTGTTGGGTACGGAGCCTGGTTCAGCGGACTCCGGCGCAGCAGAGCCCGGTTCAGCAGACCCCGGCGCCCTGGCGGCCACCCTCACCGCGGCGGTCGTGGCCCCGCCCTGGGTGGCCTTCGTCTCGATCGGCGACGGCTTCGGTACCCTGCTGACCCGCGACGACCGCTGCCACCTGGTCCTCCCGCCGCCCACCGGTTCACCCGTCTTCCTCTCCTCGCCCGGTGCGGCCCTCCGTATCCGCACCTTCGTCGCCTGGGAGCCGGAACTCGGCGGAGTGGTCCTGGCCACCGACGGCTGCGCCGCCCTCACCCTCGACCACCCCTCCGTCCGCCAACTCGGCCCAGAAGCGGGCCCCTTACCGGCCGAGCGCTTCTTCCTCGGCCTCGCCGCCACGCTCCGCCAGAACCACGGAGACGCCGAGCCCCTTCGGCATCGGCTCTCCGGGCCGGAGGCCGGCCGGACCGGTGACGATCTGACCGTCCTGTGCGCTCTCGTCGAAGGGGGGCGACCGTGGGACTGACAGTGGTGTCCGGCAGTGGACACACATGGCGGCTCACCGAGCAGATCGGCAGCGGCGCGGAAGGGTTCGTGTACGGCGTCGACGACGGCCGCCCCCTCGTCGCGAAACTCGTCCCGGACCCGCCCGACCCCGAGGCCTACCGGCGCCGCGTGGCCCGCCTGGTGCGCCAGCGCCGCGAACCCCGCACCGTCGGCCTGCTCTCCGGCACACCCGTCCGGCTGGCCTGGCCACTGGTCCCGGTACGCACGGGCGGCGGCACCGGCTCCGACCGCGTCGACGGCTATGTGATGACCGATATGCGCCACGCCTACCAGCCGTTCAGCCACCTCCTCACCGTCTCCACCCGCACGGCCTTCCTGCCCCGGGCGACCTGGGCGACCGCCCTCCACGCCGCCCTCGCCCTCGCCCGGCTGCTGGGCGAACTGCACGCCGAAGGCTATGTGGTGGGCGACCTCAAGCCCGACAACCTCTGGGTCGACGAGACCGGCCGGGTCGGTATGGCGGACGTCGACTCCTGGCAGTTCACGGACGGCCGCGAGGTCTTCGCGGGCCGGATGCGCACCCCCGGCTACACCGCCCCCGAGCGGATCGGCGCCCCGGCCGGTACGCCACCGGACACCGCGTCCGACGAATTCGCCCTCGCAGTCCTGGTCCACCAGCTCCTCATGGCCGGCCTGCACCCCTTCGCCGGGCACCCGGCGGACGGCGGCGACTATCTGTCGTACGACGACAACGTGGCGCACGGCCGCTGCCGGATCGTCGACCGTACGTCGGTACTGCTGCCCCGCTCCGTGCCACCCGCCGATCTGCTGCCGAGACGGCTCGCGGAGCTGTTCCGGGCGGCGTTCGGACCCGCGCGCCGACGCCCGACGGCGGCCGAATGGGCCCGGGCGCTCGCGGCCGAGCCGGCCCCCGGCCGGTTGAAGGCGTGCACGGTGAACGCCCGCCATCTCCACACCGTGGAACGGCCGTGGTGCCCGTGGTGCGACCAGGCCGAGCGCGGCGCCGACAGCTACCCCGGCCGATCGCAGGAGGAAGCATGACGACCCACCTCTCCGTCGCCCGGACGCTGGACCGCTGCACGGTCCTCGGCCCCGGCACCCGTGCGGTGATCTGGGTACAGGGCTGTCCGCTGCGCTGCCAGGGCTGTGTCGCCGCGGAGACCCTGCCCTTCGAGGGCGGCACCAGCCGCTCGGTCGCCGAACTCGCCGACTGGCTGTGCCGGTTGGACGGCATCGAGGGCGTCACATTCTCCGGTGGTGAGCCGTTCAGCCAGGCCGGGGCGCTGGCCGAACTGCTCGACGCGGTACGGGAGCGGCGCCCGGACTTCGGCGCCATGGCGTACTCCGGCTTCCGCCACGAGGCACTGCGGCGCGGCGCCCCGGACCGGCTCGCCCTGCTGGAACGGCTGGACCTGCTGGTCGACGGGCCGTACCGGGCGCCGCTCCACGGCAGCCTGCGCTGGCGCGGCTCGGAGAACCAGCGGCTGATCCCGCTCACCGACCGCTACACACGGGCCCTGGCCGAGCCGGACATGACCGCCGGGATCGAACTGTCGGTGGACGCCGACGGATCGCTCTCCTGGGCCGGGGTTCCGCCGACCCCCGGATTCCGGGAAGGGCTTGAGAAGCAGCTCGCGGCGCGGGGGTTCGTGCTGCACACCGAGGCACGGAGGGAACGATGAGCGGATCACCCAAGTACAGCAGCGTGCGCGTCGGCGCGGTGTACGCCCAGCGGGAGGCGGCGGAGCGCCGCCGCCGGGCCGAGCAGCGACTGGCCAGGGAACGCAGGCGGGCCGCCGAGCGGGCCCGGCTGGTCCAGGAGGCGGCCGCCCGCCGGGAGCGCGCCCGCGCCGAGGCGGAGCGGCGCCGGGCCGAAGTCGCCCGTAAGGAAGCCGAGGTGGCGGCTCGCCGGACAGCCGAGCGCGACGCTCGGCTGGCCCAGGCGCGGGCGGAGCAGTCCCGGGCCGACGAGCGCGGTCTCGAGGAGGTGCGGGAGCTGATCGCCGAGGCCCAGCGGTCCGGGGCCCGGGCCGAGACCGGTTCCCTGGAGCGGCAGTTGGCCGGGCTGCGGGGGCGGGCCGCCCGTGGGGAACAGCTCGGGGACGCGGTGGAGGAACTGCGCGGCCGGGTCGTGAACCTGCGCCCGGCCGCGGCCGGGGACCGTACGGATGACAGCGCCGCCGTCCTGGCCGGCCTGGAGCGCCGACTCTCTGCCACCCGCCCGGACGGCGCCGCCCTCGACGCGGACGGCCATCGGCGCTGCACCGACCTGCTCGACCAGCTGCGCGCGGCTGCCGGCCCGGGGCGGCAGGTCCGCTTCGAAGCGCTGCTCGGCACGGTCGAACACGCCCTTGCCCGGCATGCGGCGACGGTCTCGGATGCGCGGGAGGCCACCGTGCGGCAGGCCCGCGCGGAACAGGAGCGCGAGGCGGCCGAGACGGCGCGGCGCGAGCGCGTCGAGGCGGCCGAGGCCGCGGAGCGCGAGCGCGTCGAGGCGGCGGAGGCGGCCCTGGAGCTGGCCCTCGCGGAGGCCGCCGAGCGGTTCGACGCCGTACGCCCGGCGGCCGAGGGCGTGCTGGACACCGCCGCCGAACTCGGCGACCCCGGCCTCGCCGACGAGATCGGGGACGCTCTGCGCGCCGTCACCGAGGCGCTGACCGCGCGGTCGGCGACCGAGGCCCTGGAGGCGGTCGCCGAGCTGGAAGGCCGGCTCCCCGACGCCGAGAACCGGCTGGACGAGCTGGAGCTGGCCTACCAGCGGCGCCGGGACCTGGTGGAGGCGCTGCGGGACGCCATGACCGGCGAGGGGTTCGCCTTCGAGGGCGGTGAGGACCAGGGGGGCTCCTTCCGGCTGCACTTCACGCGGCCGACCGGGGCGACGTACGAGACCACGGTCGCCACCGAGGACGACGGCACCCCCGTCCTCGTCTACCACGTGGACGGCGAGCCGGACGTGAAGCTGTACGCCCCACAGGACGAGGCGGTGTGCGACACCACCGAGGCGCTGCTTGAGCGGGTGCACGAGGCGCTGGGTGGCGACGACGGCTTCGTACCGGGCGAGCTGACCTGGGACGGCAAGCCGCCGCCGGACCAGCGCGGCAAACCGCTGCCCGGCGGCATCTCCTGGCGGTGGACGACCCCGTGAGCACGGTCGACTTCACCAAGGACGAGGACGGTACGGGGCCCGTCACCGCCGACGGCATGATGCCCCTGTGGGCGGTGTCGCTCGGCTGGGAGCTGCGGCGCGGCCGCCAGGTGATCCTCAACGGGCAGATCCGGGACCGCTGGTGGTTCGAGGACCGGCCCGCCACCTTCCGGGAGCTGGTCGCCGGGGTGCTGGAAGTGCGCGGCGCCGATGTGGTGGGCTGGTGGGACCCGGTGGCCGGGCTCACCTTCCCGCTGCCGGGACACGCGGAGCGCTTCGCCCAGCTGGAGGCGGGCCGGCCGCACACGGCCACCAGGAACGGCGGCCGGGACACCCCCGCGGGCGACGGACAAGCAGGCGACCGGCAGACAGGCGACCGACAAGGAGACGCAGGGCAGCAGGACAACCCGCGCAGCCGGCGCGGCGGCGAACGCGAGCGGGACCGGTCGAGCCTGCTCTCCCCTCGCCGGGCCGGCCCCCCGCGCGCCTTCGACGACGTCCTCGCCACCGTGCACCGAATCGCCGCCTCCCCCGACGCGGCCACGGCCTTCGTCTTCCAGGACGTCGACCACCACCTCCCGCCCGGCCAGCCGGAATCGAACCCCGGCTACCTCCGGCTGCGCGCCGCGATGACGGACGCCGTGACGCCCCGCCAGACCCTGGCGGGCCGCCGCCCGCACGCCCGTAACGCCGTCCTGTGCGCGGTGGGCGACGTCGGCCGGCTGCCCGGGTGGTTCCATCTGGAGGACCCCCGGATCGCCACCCTGCACATCGGCCCACCGGACCCGAGCGAGCGCCGCCTGTGGCTGACCTGGCTGCGCGGCGACTTCAACGGCGCTCCGACCGCCGCCCGCCACGACATCGAGGCCCTGGTCGGCGCGACCGACGGCATGTCCGGTTGGGACATCGAAGCGCTCGCCCGGACCTCGTGGCTGCGCGACGCGCCCCTGCAGAAACCGGACAAGCTTCTGGAACTGCATCGGCTCAACGTGAGCGTCGACCCGTGGACCCAGCTGGACCGGGAGACCGTCGCCCGCGCGGCCGACGTACTGGGCACCCGAGTGGTCGGCCAGGCCAAGGCCGTCGACGCGGTGGCCGCCGCGCTCCAGGCGGCCTTCGTGGGCATCGACTTCGGCGGCTCCGGCACCGCCCGCCCCCGGGGCGCGTTCTTCTTCGTCGGCCCGACCGGCGTCGGCAAAACCGAACTCGCCAAGGCCGTCGCCGAGTTGATGTTCGGCGACCAGAGCGCGTACGCCCGCTTCGACATGAGCGAGTACCAGCAGGAACACGCGGCCGAACGGCTCGCGGGCGCGCCGCCCGGCTTCATCGGCCACGAGCAGGGCGGCGAGCTGACCCGCCGGGTCCAGGAACGGCCGTTCAGCGTCCTGCTCTTCGACGAGATCGAGAAGGCGCACCCCCGGGTGCTGGACAAGTTCCTCCAGATCCTGGAGGACGGCCGCCTCACCGACGGCCGGGGCCAGACCGCGTACTTCTCCCAGTGCCTGATCATCTTCACCTCCAACACGGGCGCCGAGGCGGTCCAGGATCTGCTGTCCGAAGGTGACGAAGAAGTGCCGTACTCCGCCCTGGAGGCACACTTCACCCGGGCCGTGGAGGAAAAGTTCCGGGCCATAGGCCGGCCGGAGATCTACGGTCGGCTCAAGCCGGGCGTGGTCGTCTTCGACATGCTGCGCCGCGCGCACATCGTGAAGATCGCCGACCGGCTGCTCGGCCAGCTCACCGAGTCCGTCCGCGAACGCCACCAGGCCGAGCTGGTCCCCGATACGGACACCCTGCACCCCTGGATCACCGAGCGGATGAGCGACCCGGAGCACCAGGCGTACGGCGGCCGGCAGATCCGCAACGAACTGGAGCGACTGCGGGCGGCCGTGGTCACCCACTTCCTGGCACACCGCCCGACCTCGGGCAGCCGGATCCGGCTCGGCATCGACGACGACGGCACACCGTGGGTCAGGATCGAGGAAGGGAACGGCTGAACACATGCTCGGCATCGCCATCGGCCACCGCATCGCCCGCATCGGCCGACTCGACCCGGAAGGCCGCCCGACCGTAACGGCGACGGACCTGGCCGGAACGGACGGAGTCGCCGACCCCGCCACCGCACTGACCATGCTCCTTGCCGACGTCACGGGCGAGGGGGCGGTGGCCACGGGGGAGGAGGCGGTGCTCGGCCTGCCGGGCGCCGCCGGCCGCGAGGCCGAGGCCGACCTCCGCCGCGCCGCCGAGGACGCCGGCCTCCGCGTCAACAGAATCGTCCCGGAACCGGTCGCGGTGGCCCTGCACTACAGCGCGATCGACGAGGGCGTACACCGCACGGTGCTGGTGGTCGACCAGGCCGCGACCACAGTGGACCTGACGGTCCTCGCCATCACCCCGGATCTGACGGTACGCATGGTCACCACGCGCACCGCCCCGCTGGCCGACGACCACGCCCTCACGGCGATAGCCCAGGAGCTGACCGAGGCGGCCCCGGACGCCGTACTCCTCTCCGGCGAGCTGTACGCAACGCCCGCCCACCGCACGGACATCGAAAACCTCGCCGATGCCCAGGGCCTGACGATGCGCTGCCGGGACCCCGAATTGGCCGTCGTACGCGGCCTCCTGCTCCTGGAGGACTTCGGCCTTCTCCGCATAGCCACCGGCCCGGCACCGGCGAGGACCCACTTTCCCCCGCCTTTGGAGGACCCGGAACCGCAACCCTGGCCCACTCCCGTGGCGGATCCCGAACCGCAGAACGCCCCACCCGACAACGCCCCCAAGGGGCCGGGGGCCGTGCCGGATCCGCCGCGTGGGCGCGAGCGACCCTCACCGCCCCACAGTGAACCACCCACCGCGACCACCCCACCCAACCCCACACCCGAACCCGAAGCAGCACCCGAACCAGAACCTGCACCAGCACCAGCACCAGCACCAGCGCCCGAACCAGAAGCAGCACCAGAACCAGCGCCCGAACCCGAAACGCCGCGAACAGAACCGGCCTCCACCCTCCGCTCCGTCCCGGTCACCCAACTCCAGGCCATCCGCCGAGACGACCACCTCCTCGTCCTCTGGGCCTGGCCCGACTCCGCCCTCACCGCTCGCGTCCGCTGGCGCCGCGAGGACGTAACCACGGCCGGCGACGGCCCCCGCGACGGCGACATCCGCTGTCAGCGCCGGGTCTACGAACACGACGGCGGCCTGGACCTCCCCGTCGGCCGAGGCGCGGTCACGCTCACCGTCGAGGCCCTGGTCCCCGATCCTGCCGTCGACACCGAGGGCGCCGCCTCCCTGCGCATCCCGGCGGAGCCCCCCATCGTCGAGTACGAACCCTCCCTGCGCCGCCGCCTCACCGGCGCCCGCGTCGCGACCGTCACCTTCACCGCCCGGACCGGCTGCGACCTCCCCGCCCTGCGGATCGTCCACGGCCTCGGCCGCTACCGCCCCACCAGCACGGCCGAGGGCACCGTCCTCCACGAGGTCCCCGCCCAGCGCCTCCCCGCCGGCGCCCCCCTCATCGTGGAGTTCCCCCTCCCCAGCACCAAAGGCCCCTCCTGGCTCGTCTGCTTCCCGGTGGACGGCCCCGACTCCGGCCCCGACTCAGAACAAGACCGCAACATCGACATCCGCCCCACGGCGCTGCACCGGCTGCGAGTGACCTGAATGGCCAAACGACTCACGTGCCCCTACTGCTACGAGACCTTCGCCCCGAGCGAGATCCGCTTCCGCTGCAACAGCCGGCTCAGCCGCACCCGCAAGCAGTGCCAGCGCCGCCGCGACCCGGTACTCGACGAACGCTTCGGCAGGCGCCCCAGCCACGACGTGGGCCCGGACTTCGCCGCCGACGGCCGCAAGTCGACGGCGGTGTGCCCGGACTGCGACGGCGAGACGACGTACCGCATCTGCCCGGTCTGCCATGTCGAACTGCCGGTGCAGTTCGGGATGGTGGAGAACCGGCTGATCGCGATGGTGGGCGCGCGATCCTCCGGCAAGACCATCTACATGACCGTGCTGCTGCACGAGATGCGCAACAAGATCGGCGAGGCCTTCGGCGCTTCGCTGATGGGCCTGGACGACACCACCATGCGCCGTTACAGCTCGGAGTACGAGGACCGGCTCTACCGCGACCGGCAGATGTTCCCGCCCACGCAGACCGCGACGACCAACGCCAACCGGGTGGAACCGCTGGTGTTCAGGTTCGGGCTGCGCCGCAAGGGGCTGTTCGGGGAGCGGCCGCAGCACAGCGTGCTGTCGTTCTTCGACACGGCGGGCGAGGACTTCAACAGCCGGGAGAGCGTGGAGCTGAACACCCGGTATCTGACCAACGCGGACGGCATCATCCTGCTGCTCGACCCACTGCAGATGCCGGGCGCCCGGGACAGCGCGGCGCCCGGTACGGCGCTGCCGGGCGAGGACGGCATCGACCCGCCGATCAACGTGCTGAGCCGGGTGAGCAGCATGCTGCTGGCCGCGCAGGGCGGTAAGGCGGCGAAGGTCGACACCCCGATCGCGGTGGTCTTCTCCAAGATGGACGCCTTCTGGCATCTGATGGAGAACGGCAGCCCGCTGCGGTCGCACGCACCCGCGCTCGGCCGCTTCGACGTCGGCGACAGCCTCAGCGTCCACGAGGAGGTTCGTCAGCTGCTCAGGGAGTGGGACGGGGTGCCCATCGACCAGTCCCTGGAGAACACCTTCGCCCGCTACCGCTACTTCGGCGTCTCCGCACTGGGCCGCAGCGCCACCCCCGAGGCCCGGGTCGCCGACACCGGAATCCAGCCCTACCGGGTCGCGGATCCGCTGCTGTGGCTGCTGAGCGAGTTCGGGTCGGTGCCGAAGGCGGGCCGCGGACGATGAGCTTCCAGCAGCTCTACTACACCTCCTGCGAGCACGGGCTCAGCCATTCCGCGGGCTTCCAGTTCAACGCGGTCAGCGAGCAGGTCTCGGCCGAGACCCGGCTCCGGGTGGAGGGCCTTGCCGGGTACGAACCACCGCGCTCGCTGGTCGAGTCGGACACCCCCGAGCTGCTGGCCCGCTGCCCGGTGAACCTCTGCCACATCCCGGACCCGCAGGGCGGCGCCACCACGCTGTGCGTGCGGTACGTCGGCCGGGACTCGGCACGCCGCTTCGGCAACTATTTCGCCCACGCCCTGTACACCGAGGGCGAGTTCACGCCGGACAGTGGTGGGCTGCTCGCGATCGAGCTGTGGGACTCCCCGGTGTGGACCGTACGCGTCGCTGATACGACCGAGCTTCCGGAGCTGCCCGCGCCCCTGCCACGCGGCCCGCTGTCCCCCCGCTCGGCGCGCGCCTTCGTCCGCGCGCACCCGCACGCCGAGCAGCTGCCGGCCCTGCTGGCTGCGGTGTTCGCGGCGCTCGCGGAGGACGGCTCGGTTGTGGTGATCGACGATACGACGGACCGGATCGCCCACTGGTTCGCGACCGTCTCCTACCTTCTGCCACCCCCGCTGGCCCGCACCCTCTCCTTCGCCACCTACCTCTTCCGCCCCACCCGCAGCCGACTGCACCTGATCGGCACGGTGCCCGGCGCGCAGCCCGACTTCGGCCCCGACGACGAGGAGTCGTACGCCGTCTTCGACTTCTCCGCGGGCCGCTTCCCCGAGGTGGTGCCCACCCACCATCTGGTACGGCTGCTCACCCGGATCGGGGTCGGGGCGATCCGCTCGGTGTGGTCGTGGACGGCCGAGTACACGCACGGCCAGGAGCGGGCGCTGGGCGACTGGCACGCCCCGGTGGCGGCGGCCGCGGCGGCGGGCGGCACGGAGCTGACCGACGCCGACCTCCGCGCGGTGATCGACTGGCTGCCCAGGGCCGGTCATCTCGGGCCGCGCCGGGCGGCGGTGGCGGCGGACATCCACCACGCCCACCGGGACCTGGACGACGATCAGCTCGCGGTGTTGAGCGTGGCCGCCGAGAGGGGCGGTGACACGGCGCTCCACCATGAGCTGGAGGGCAAGCTCCACCAGTCCCGGATCCGCGCCTATGTGACCGGTGTGGAGAACGCGGCAGGACCGGTGCCGATCACGCGCCCCGCCGAGCGGGAGCGGGCCACCGCCCTGTGGCAGCGGATGCTCGGCGAAGCCGCCAACAGCCGCCAGCAGGTACGGCTGCTGCTGTGGGCGGCGGGGGCTCGGCTCGCCCCGCCGCCGAAGCTGCTCATGGCCCAGAGCCTGGACCTGGCCCGCGCCCTGCTCGGCGCCTCCGGTGCGGGCCCCGGCCTCCGGGAGGAGGTCGTCCACCTCGTCCACACCCTCCCGGAGTTCAGAGCCGGGCTGGCGACGGCGGCGCAGGAGGTGCTGGACGAGCGGGGCGGTCAGGAGCAGCTGTTCGCCCAGTTCCCGGCCACGTTGCTGAGCGAGCGGGACCTCGGTGAGCGGCCCGGGCTCCTTGAGCACTACTGGCTGGCGCAGGCCGAGCGCCGGCCCACCCACACGGTCGACCTGCTGTTCAGGATCCTGGAGGTGCGCGGCCAGGTCTCCCCGGACGCGGAGCTGCTGCGGGGGCTGTGGCGGCAGCCGTCGCCCGCCTGGACGTACGAGGAAGCGACCGCGATCGCCCGCCGGCTGCCGTCGGGCCAAGGGGCGGGCCATCCGGTGGACGAGGCGGTCGGCGAGTGGTTCGACCGCGCGGTGAAACAGGAGGTCCGGGACGAGGAGGGGTTACGGGCCTGCCTGGTGCTGTGCGACACACTCACCGCGCCCGGACGCGATGCCTGGCTGCGGCCGGTCACCCGGGAGTGCGTACGGACCACCCTCCAGCTGGACACGGCCCTGCGCGAGACCACCGAGGCCACGGCGCTCGCCCGCGCGTTCCGGATCCCGCAGATCGGTGCCTGGGCGGCCCCCCGCGCCCTGAAGTACTACCGGCTGCTTCCCGCCATGCTCCGGCTGCCCGCCGACCCGGCCCGGCTGCGCACCGAGATCGGGGACTTCGGTTTCTCCCTCGCCGACGGCTATCTGCGCAGCGTCTACGGGGCCGCGGCGACCTCGGACCGTGTCGACGAGGTGCTGTTCAGCCAGGTCACCGGGGTGATCGCGATCAACTACGAACGGGTCGCCCTGACGCTGGCACATGTGGAGATCGTCCGTGCGCTGCGCCAGCACACCGCCCGCTTTTGGCGTTCCGAGGACCTGGACCGCCTGTCCCGCGCGCTCCGCCCCTACAACACGCGGCTCGCCGACGACTATCAGCAGTACGCCGAAGACCGTCTGGGCCGCGTGAAGAAGTGGAGCCGCAAGCTCACCCATCGGCGGCCCTCGGACGGCCCTCGACCGGAAGGGGGGTGAGCCTGAAGATGAGCGACATCCTGACCTTCGTCATCGTCCCCGCCCTCTACCTGGCGCTGCTCCTGCTCTACCTGCTCTTCGTCCCGGCGATCGCGGCCCTGCGCGGCGCCGCCCTGGTCAGTGAGCTGCTGTGGCGCTACTGCCGGCTGCTCAACGGCGTGCTGCGCCTGCGCACCCCCGAGTTCGTGACCATCCCGCCGTACCGCCCCGCCGACGAACGGGCCCACCGCAACTACTTCTTCGGACCCGCCACCCGCGATCTGCGGCAACTGCTCGCGCAGGGGCGGCGGCTGTACGTCCGTACGGTCACCGACGCCTACCGCCGGGTGACCGCCGACCAGTTCACCGCACCCTCCACGCACCGCTCCGCTTCGGTCCCCTACGGCCTGACCCTCTATCTGGGCCTCGGCGTCGGCGCCGCCGCCGCGGTACCCGTGCTGGGCCTGCTCCTCGGCCTGCACGCGCTCGGCGTCGCCCTGCTGACGGCCGGCGCCCGGCTGACCGCACTCACCCTGCGGGCCGCCGACCGCGCGGTGATGATCCTGCGCGGGCTGCCCCGGGGCATGCTGTGCCCCAGCTGCTTCGAACGCGTCCCCTATCCGGCATACGACTGCCCCCGTACGACCTGCCGACGCCGGCACGCCGACATCCGCCCCGGCACCTTCGGCCTCTTCCGCCGCCGGTGCGCCTGCGACGAGCGGATACCGACGCTGCTGATGCTGATGAGCAGGGACGCCCGGCTGAGCGGCTACTGCGTGCACGAACACTGCGGCAAGTCGATGAACCCCGACGCCGGGCATATGCCCGAGCTGATCCTTCCGCTGATCGGCGGCCGGGCCGCGGGCAAGACACAGCTGATGGCGGCGATGGTGAAGTCACTGGAGAACACCGCGGAGAACGGCGGTCCTGCGCTCCGGCTCGCGGACCCCGAGTCGACCGCCAACCAGCGGGTGCTGAATGAGGTCCTGGAGATCCAGGGCCACACCCGCCCCACGCAGAAGACACTGCCCCGAGCCCATTCGTTCGTACGGGGCAGCGGCCGTGCCGAGCGGCTGGTGCATGTCTTCGACACGGCCGGCGAGCGGTTCGTCAACCGGGAGGAGACCGACGCGCTGCGCTATATCCGGGAGGCCCGTATCTTCGTGTTCGTCCTCGACCCGATGGCCGTCGACGCGTTCTGGACCCGCCTCGACCCGGCAGGTCCGAAGGTGGACCGCACGCTGGCCTCGACGGTCGACCCGGAGGATGTGTTCTCGCGCTCGGTGCAGACCGTACGCACGATGGGCACCCGCCTCGACAAGGCCCGGCTCGCCGTCGCCGTCAGCAAGAGGGACCTGCTGACCGGGCAGCCCGCGCTGCTGCCCGACCGCCCGGACGACAGCGATACGACGCGGGATTGGCTGTGTGAGCGGCTGGGGTTGCGGAATCTGTTGCAGACGATGGATTTGGAGTTCGGTGAGGTCCGGTTCTTCTGTACGGCGGCGGTGGCGGATGAGGAGGGGCGGGTGGACCCCAGCATTGGGGATTTCGTCGACTGGTGTCTGCGCGAGTAGGAGTGTGTCCTGGTCATCGAGCGGAGTCATCGAGCGGGCGATGCCGGATCCACTCATGCTTCGAGGTAGTCGTGTACCGGTTTCATCGGACCGAGCGTCAGGTCCGTGACGATATGGCTCGCGGAGATGATCTCCAGCACAGGCAGGTCGGCCAGGGGAGCGAGGACGTGCTCGAACAGCTGCAGCCTGGCCGGCGCGGTCCATGCCTGCTTGACCTCGATGTCGGTGATCTCCGTACACACCAGCTCACAGGCCCGCATCGACGCGTCGTAGTCCGGGGCGAACTTGAGCATGTAGGTGGGGATGCTGATCTGCGCACGGGCGTCGGCGGGATCCATGGCGTGGTGTTTGTAGCCCATGGTCGCGGTGGCCACCCGGATCGAGCCGTAGTCGAGGGTGCCGACGAGTGCGGCGTTGTCCAGGTAGAGCGAGGGTGAGCCCAGGACCTTGGGATAGGCGCCGACCTCGCGTCCGCCGGCGGCGGCGGGGAAGCTGTCCAGGTACATCGCGCGCAGATACTCACCGGGTTCGCCCTGGTAGCTGACCGAGATGGCCTGTCCGGCCTCGGTGTAGGGGCCGTACCCGGTCACCTCGTTCATCTTCATCACATCGAACCGCACGATGGGGTCCTCGATCTCCAGCGGCTCCGGTGTCACGGCTCTGACGGCGTCCGGATCCGTCCGGTAGAAGATGTTGAGGTACTCGCGATCGATGTACTTGGGCAGCATCGGCGGGTAGGCGGGGGCGCCGATCGGGGTGGCGTAGTGGCGGCGCACATCTTCGGCACGCATGGTTCTTCTGGCTCCTTTGGTACGGATGTACGGATCGGGCCCGACGGACGGCCTAGGCGACGCTGATCGGAATGCTCTGGGGGCCTCGTGCGCTGCGGGTGGTCCGCATCGTGACGTCACCGGCGATCCGCATGTCCGGGAAGCGCGCGAACAGCTCGCGCAGCGCGATCTCCGCCTCCAGCCTCGCCAGCCCTGAGCCGACGCAGTGATGGGCGCCGGCGGAGAACGCGATGTGCTCCCGGATGTTGCTCCGGGTGACATCGAAGCGATGAGGGTCGGTGAACACCTTCGGGTCGCGGTTGGCGCCCCCCAGCAGTTGCACGAGCCAGCCGCCGCGCGGAATCTGCCGGCCGTCGAGTTCGACGTCCTCGAGGGCCATCCGGACGGTGAACATGGCCGGCGGGTCGTAGCGCAGAGCCTCTTCCACCACGTCGGGCGCGGTATCGGGGTTGTCGAGGAACAGTTTTTTCTGTTCCGGGTGGTCCAGCAGAAAGCGCACGCTGTTGGAGATGAGGTTGACGGTGGTCTCGAGACCGGCCGCCAGCAGCAGCCCGATCAGCCCGATCAGCTCCTCGTCGGTGACCGGCCGGCCGTCGACCTCGGCGCCGACCAGGCCGCTGATCGCGTTGTCACGGGGAGCGCGGCGATTCTCTTCGATCAGCTGGGTGAAGAACGACGTCATCTCCGCCAGCACCGCGCGCACCATGCGGCGCTCGCCCATGGTGCGTACGCCGTCGATGGTGGTGGCCAGTGCCATGCCCCACCGGCCGAACCGCTCGTAGTTCTCGATCTCGATGCCGAGCATGTCACCGATGACGGCGGTGGGCACCTGCGCGGTGAAGTCACGGACCAGATCGAAGTCCTGGCCGCCGGAGACGCGGTCCAGATGGCTGTGGACGATCTTCTCGACCCTGGCGGCGCGGGTGCGGAGGGCACTGGCGGTGAACCAGGGTGCGACAAGTCGGCGCAGCCGGGTGTGCTCGGGGGGATTCACCGCCAGCAGCGACCGCTCGATGGGGTGGATGAGCATATCCGCGTCCCCTTGGCGCATCTCCCAGGCCGGGGGCGACGGGGGAACCGGCATACCGAACCGGGGGTCCTTCAGGACCGCTCGACACTGGGCGTGTGAGACGGTGCAGAAGAGCCCGAGTTTGCTGCGGTAGACATCGCCGTGCTCCCGGATCTGTTCGTACAGCGGGAACGGATCCGCGGGCTGCCGTCTCCCCAGCAGTTTCGCGGCGGGATCCCCGGACAGCGCGGCCCCCGCCATCATGGTCCGGAACGTGGCGAGCTTGATCGCCGTACGAGCACCTCGGATGCCCATGCCCATGCCCATCATCGGATGTCCTCCTCTCAAAGTCAGTTGACCTTGCGGTCGCTGTCCGCCCACAGTTGTTCGCGCAGCTTTCTGCGCAGAATCTTGCCGCTGGGGTTGCGTGGGACCACGTCGATGACCTGGTACCTGGCGGGGATCTTGAAACGGGCGAGCTGGCCGCTCAGGAACCGTGTCAGCTCCTGTGCCGCCGGTACGTCATGGCCCTGGCGCAGCACGATGTACGCGCGCACCTCCTCGCCCGACGCGGAGTTGGGGGCGCCCACCACCGCGGCCTCGGCGATGGCCGAGTGGCGGCACAGGGCGTTCTCCACCTCGGCCGGGTATACGTTCTCCCCGCCGACGATGATGGTGTCGGTGATCCGGTCGCGGATGTAGAGGTAGCCGTCCTCGTCCCGGTAGCCCGCGTCCCCGGTGACGATCCAGCCGTCGACGAGGGTGCGCGCCGTCGCATCGGGCAGATTCCAGTATCCGGCCATCCGGGCCGGCGTGTGCAGCCACACCTGGCCGATCTCTCCCGTCGGCACATCGTCGCCCTGGGAGTCCACGATCCTCATCCGTACGCCGGGATAGGGAAGTCCGGCCGCGGCGAGCCGGGGACTGCCCGGCCGGTGCTCCGAGGGAGGCAGACAGACCGCGGTGTTTCCGGTCTCGGTGAGCCCGTAGATCTGGGCCAGTTCGCAGTCGAAGACGTCCAGGCCACGGCGCAGCAGCGTGTCCGAGATCGGGGACCCTCCGTAGACCACCTTGCGCAGCGAGGCGAAGTCCGGTTTGCCGACATTCGGCTCGTCCAAGATCATGCGCATCATCGCGGGCACCATGCAGGCGGTGGTGATACCGGCTTCCCTGATGAGGTCGACCGCGCGCAGGCTGTCGAACGCGGGGAGCAGGACGTTTGTGACACCGGCGTTGAGCCCCTGCATCGCCCACCACAGACCGCCGATGTGGAAGCCGGGAACGCACACCAGACTCCGGTCGTCCGCGCGCCAGTCGATCCACTCAAGACCGTGTTCGGCGAGCATGCCGGCGACGGCGAAGAAACTGCGCTGGGCCAGCACGACGCCCTTGGGCGCCCCCGTCGTACCGCTCGTGTAGATCTGCACGACTTCGGTGTCGGTGTCGGCGCCTGATTCGGTCGGTGCGGTGAATCCGGTGTCGATGGTCCGGTCGTCAGCCCATGCCTCGAAACCGGCCGCGTCCAGCGGGACGGTGTGCTGAAGCTTCGGCAGGGCCGGTACGGCCTCCTGCACCAGCGGGGCCAGAGCCGGTCCGAAGAACAACAGCTCGGTACCGGAATCACGCAGGATGTGGGTGACCTCGGCAGTGGTCAGCCGCCAGTCGATCGGGACGAGGACCGCGCCGGTCTTGGCACACGCGAGCACGATCTCGTGAAATCTCTCCGAGTCGGCGGCGAAGTGCGCGATCCGGCTGCCGCGCCGGACGCCGGAGGCGGTCAGCGCCTGAGCGGTCCGGTCGCTCCTTCGGTCCAGTTCCCCGTAGGTGACCTGGACCGATCCGCAGACCAGCGCGGGGTGGTCGGGCCGTTCGGCCGCGTGGCGGGCCAGGCTGTCCTGAAGTGTTACGGGCCTTGTGCTGGGCTGCGTTCTGCTCATCCGGTGCCTCGCTCGCCAGGGGTAACGGTCAGTGCCAGGAGTAGCTGTCAGTGCCAGGTGTAGGAGTCGAGCCAGTGGTGGCCGCCGGCCTTCGGCGCCGAGCCGGGAAGGGGACCGGGCGGGGGACCGGGCCGTGCGGTGGCGGCGGCTTCGATGAGGACGTGTGCGTTGACCCCGGTGAAACCGAACGCGTTGACGCCGGCCAGCCGGTGTTCCTCCGAGGGCCACGGCAGGGCCTTCGCCGGCACCGTCACCGACGTCGGCCGGCTGAAGACGGCCGGATCGGGATCGGTGAAGTCGGGTTGCGCGGGCACGGTGCGGTGGCGCAGCGCGAGAATCGCCCTGACCAGTCCCACGGCCCCCGAGGCGGTCTCCAGGTAGCCGATGTTGGCCTTTCCGCTGCCGACGTAGAGCGGCGGGTGGTCCGTGGAGTCGCGTTCGTACGCGGTGGCTATCGCATCGATCTCGACGGCGTCGGCGACCTTGTCGGCGCTGCCGTGCGCCTCGACGTAGCCGACCTGCGCCGCGTCGACCCCGGCCGCGGTCAGGCAGTCCCGGATGGCCCGCTGCTGTCCCGCGGAGGACGCGGCGGACATCGTGGCCCGTCGGCCGTGCTGATGGATCGCGCTCGACCGGATCAGGGCGTACGGAGTGTCCTCGTCGGCACGGGCGTCCTGCTCGCGCTTCAGCACCAGCACCACGCTCCCCTCGGCGCGGACGTATCCGTCGGCGCGCGCGGTGAAGGGCCGGCAGCGTCCGGTGGCGGACAGCATGCCCGCCTTGGCGAACACCGCGGTGGTGACCGGTGACAGCAGCAGATGACTCACTCCCACGATCGCCACATCGCATTCCTTGCGGCGCAACGCGGCGCCCGCGAGGTGCACCGCGACGAGAGTGGACGAGCAGGCGGTGTCGACTGTCAGCGCCGGACCGTTCAGCCCGAGGCCGACGGAGATCCGCCCGGCGGCCCCGCTGACCACCGTGCCGGTGGCCATCGGCGCCGACATCCGGTCGGCGGTGACACCGTTACGGATCCCCGCCAGGCCGTACTCCGGAGTGGTGACGGAGACGAAGACACCCACGCACAGGCCGCCCGGGTCGGTGAGGCCCGCGTCCTCCAACGCCCGGGATGTCTCGGTGAGCAGCAGCCGCTGCTGCGGGTCGAGGCAGCGGGCCTCCTCCTCGGACATGCCGAAGCGCTCGGCGTCGAAGAGGTCGATATCGGTGAGGTACCCGCCCTGGCGGAGCGCGGCGGCGTACGGCGCGATGTCCGGCGCCGCGAGGTTCCAGCGCGGTCGGCCCAGGCTGTCGGTGGGGACACCGGTCTGCTCGGTGGCCAGCACCCTGCCCTCGTCGACCATCGCCCACAGATCGGCGGGGGTGTCGATGCCACCGGGCAGCCGGCAGCTCATCCCCACGACCGCCAAGCCCTCGGTCTCGGCCTGGTGCTGCCGTGCGAGGAGCAGCATCAACTGGGTTCTGGACAGCTTCTCCAGCGATTCGATGTACGCCCTCATCCGAGGTCCTTCAGCGCCGCCAGTTGGGCCTCGGCGTCCAGCGAATCCAGTCCGCCGCCCGGGTCGCTCGTCCCGCCGTCGTCCGGCCGGAGCAGTGCGTCAAGGTGCTCCACGAGCAGGTCCGTTGTCGGATAGTCCATGGTGATCGACGCCGACAGGGAGCTGCGCAGCGCCGCCTCCAGGCCGTTCTTGACGTCCACCGCGGCCAGTGAGTCCAGCCCCAGGTGGGTGAAGGGCGTGTCGGCCGGGATGTCACCCGTGGCGTCGAAGCGCAGCACTTTGGCCACGGTCCCGCGGACCAGGTCGGCGAGCGCCTGCCGCCGTGCGTCCTCGGGCAGCCCGGCCAGTTGATCGACGTCGAGCGTACGTACGGTGTTGTCCCTCGGGCGCGCGAGCCCTTCGTACAGGGCGTTGGACAACGGCCGTGTCGCGGCGTACGTGGTCCAGTCGCATTCGCCGACCACGATCTGCGGAACGGGACTGTCCAGCAAGGTGGCCAAAGCGCGGGCTCCGTCCCGGGGCTGGATGAACACCATTCCCTGCCGCTCGAACGACTGCCTGTGCGCCTCGTCCAGGGCCGCGGCCATGCCGACCTCCGCCCACGGACCCCAGTCGATCGCGGTACCGGGCAGGCCGAGCGCGCCGCGCCAGTGCATGAGCGCGTCCAGAAAGGCGTTGCCCGCGGCGTAGTTGCACTGGCCCGCCTGGCCCAGCACGGCGGAGCTGGATCCGTATCCGATGAAGAACCTGACCTCGGGGAGGTCGGCTGTCGCCTGGTGCAGCAGCCAGCTTCCGTAGACCTTGGAACAGAAAACCTTGTCGATGTTGTCCCAGTCCTGTGAGTTCACGGGCCGGTCGGAGAGCACACCCGCCGCGTGGACGACACCGCCCAGCGCCGGTCCTTCTCTGGTAAGACGCTTGAACAAGGTGTCGACGGCTGCGGGTTCCGCGATATCCGTGGCGTACACCCGCACACTGACCTGCTCGCCGAGGGTCTGCCTGACCTTCTGGAACTCCTGGTCGTCGGGGGCTCGCCTGCTGACCAGCGCCAGGTGGCGCGCGCCGCGGTCCACCAGCGTCCGAGCGGTCAGCAGGCCCAGGCCACCGAGCCCGCCGGTGATGAGGTAGGTGTGGTCACCGTCGACCGGCGACTGTTCCAGCTCGGCCCCGATGCGCTCCTCGGGGCCGCTCGGGACCAGTCGGCGGACATGGCGCCGACCATCGCGGTAGGCGATCTGGAACTCGTCGGGTTCGCTGCTCAGCAACTCCCCGAGCACGGTGGCCGGGTCGCTCTCGCCCACCGGCAGATCCAGGAGAGTCACCCGGTGGTTCGGATACTCGCTCAGCAACACCGCACCGAAGCCCCAGAGGCTGGAGGCGGACAGCCGGCTGCCGTCGTCGGCCTGGTCCTGGGGAAACCACTGGCCGCCTCTGGTCACCAGCCACAGCCGCTGATCCGGCCCGAATCCGCAGGTCTCCAGGAGGCGCACCAGCTCCAGCAGCTCGGTGTACTGTCGCTCGCATTCCGCACGCAGTCCCTCGAGACCGGGGCCTGGTCCGGGCACCGCGGCGCGCCGCTCGCCCGGCTGCCAGAACCAGCACAGATCGGTCGGCCCCTGCGCGAGCAGATCGGGGAGCTGGGCCAGGTCGGAAGCGAAGGCGAGCGAGGTGCCGGTGCGCTCCGCCTCTTCGGCCAGCGACACGTTCTCTTCCAGTCCACTGTGCAGCAGAGCGATACGGCGCCCTGGGACGGGCGTGGTCGAGGCGGGCGCTTCGATCCACCGGGTCTGGTAGAACATCCGCCGCCGGGCGGCACCGACCGAGGACATCCGCCGCAGTTCCAGGCCGTTCAGTACGCATACGACGCGCCGGCCGTCGTAGAGCACCACATCGGCGACGAAGTCCACATCCGTGGACGGCTGCGCGGGGAGCAGCCGGACCACGCTGCGCAGGGTCGCGCCACGGGGTCGGCTGAGGAGGTGGAAGGAACGCAGCCGGACGGGGAGGCCGGGCTGGATGATGGTGGCCAGGGTCTGCAGCGCGGAGTCGAGGATCGCCGGGGGGAGGTGTTCGGTGGTCACCCCCGCCGGACCGGTGATCTCTGCCGTCACGAGGTTGTCGCCGCGGCGGGTGAAGGACTCGATGAGCTGGAAACGCGGACCGTAGTCCATACCGGAATCCGCGAAGTCCGCGTACAGCTCGGCGATCCGCTCGTCTCGCTGTTCGTCCCCCGCCTCGGCTCCGGCCAGCTCTTCCAGCAGGTCGGAGCCGTCCTCGAGCGGTACGGCGGCCTGGCCTTCCTCGCCGATGGCCGCGGTGACATGCAGCCTCTCGATGCCCGCGTCGTCGCTGACGCTGAGGATCTCGATGAGCTCGCCGCCCTCCTCCGTGGTCCTGAGCCGGGTGCGCAGACTGATGGCGTCGTCCGACAGCAGCAGCGGCTCATGAATGCGCATGTCGTCGATCGGAAACCGGGTGTGTCCGTGCACGGCGTCCACCGCGGCGATGAGCAGTTCGATGAACCCAGCCGCTGGGAAGACCACTTGGCCGACGACCATGTGATCCACCAGGTAGTCCGGCCGATTGGTGCTGATCCGATTGGCGAACTCCCGTACAGAGGAGGCGCGCTGCGTCGCGGTCGTGGTCTCGACGCCGAGCAGAGGGTGATGGGCACTGGCATTGATGTCTTTGCCGAAGTCCGGCAACCAGTACCGCTTGCGGTCGAAAGAGTAGGTCGGCAGGGTGAGCCGTGGCTTCGGCCGGCCCTCGTGGAAACCCCGCCACGACAGGGGCAGCCCCGTCGTGTAGAGCTGGGCGGCGGCTTCGTACGGCGAGCGGTCCTGCTCCGCCGCGGATCCCAAGGACGCCACCCACAGGTGGCGGGAGGCCGTCACACAGGCGCGCCCGGAGTTGATCAGGGATCGGCCCGGCCCGATCTCCACCATGGCGTGCGGTCCGAGGCCGGTCAGTGTCCGGATGCCACCGGCGAAGTCGACGGGTTCACGGATCAGCCGCGCCCAGTAGTCGGCGGAGCACACCTCGTCCACCTCGGCGATTTCGCCGCTCAGATTGGAAATCAGGGTGATCTCGGGTTCCTGGAACCGCACCTTGGCGATGAGGCCGCGGAACTCCTCCACCACGTCGTCCATCAGCGGTGAGTGAAAGGCATGGGACACCGGGAGCCGTTTGATACGCAGACCACGCTCGGTCAGCTCGGCGGCCATCGCCTCCAGCGGCTCCGCGCCACCGGACACAACGCACTGGTCGGGAGCGTTGAGCGCGGCGAGCGACAGGCCGGGGTACTGGTCGAGCAACGGAGCGATGTCCGCACCCGATGCCCGCACCGCCATCATCCCGCCCGGTGCCGACACCGACTGCATGAGCCGGGCCCGCGCCGACACCAGCCCGATCGCGTCCGGAAGCGGGAAGACGCCCGCCACGGTGGCCGCGGCCACCTCACCGATGCTGTGCCCGATCACGGCGTCCGGACGGATGCCCCACGACTTCCACAGCTCTGCCAGGGCGTATTCCAATGTGAACAGCGCCGGCTGGGTGTACCGGGTCTGGTCCAGCAGTTGGGTGGCATGGCCTTCACCGAACATCACATCGCGGACGGGCGGCCCGTCGAGGTGTTCCGCGAAGAGCCGGTCGCATACGTCGACGGTGTCGCGGAAGACCCGGTGGCTCCGGTAGAGCCCGGCCGCCATGCCGGGGTACTGGGAGCCCTGACCGCTGAACAGGAAGGCCACCTTGCGCTGCTGTGGGGTGTCCTCGGTCTCGCGGAGCTGCCGGGCCAGCAGCGCCTCCAGGTCCGCCGGGCCGCCGACGGCTCCGGCGATACGCGAGGCGTGATGCGCCCGCAGGACATTGCTCGCGTGGCACAACTCCTCGACGTCGGTCTCCGGATGGTCGGCGAGATAGCGCCGGTACCGCTCCACCTGGAGTACCAGGGCCTTGCGGGTCCGGGCCGACAGGGTGAACACGGCCGCGCCGGACCGTGGCCGGGCGCTCTCCTCCCGTACTACCGGGCCGGACGACGCGGGGGCCTGCTCGATGACCGCGGACGCGATGGTGCCGGCGAAGCCGAAGGAGTTCACCAGCGCCCTGCGGGTACCGGCCGGCCAGGGTACGGGCTCGCGGGGCACCACGACGGGCAGCTCGTCCCATGCGACATGGGTGGAGGGGATGTCCATGTTCAGATGCGGATAGATGAGCCCCTCGCCCAGTTGCAACGCCACCTTGATGATGCCGCTGACACCGGCCGCCGCCTCGGCATGGCCCAGGTTGGTCTTGCCCGACGCGACGAAGACCGGGGCGCCGGGGCTGTGCGACTCGGCGAAGACCTTGCCGATCGCCGATAGCTCAATGGGATCGCCCAGCGCGGTGCCCGTACCGTGCGCCTCGACGTACTGGATGTCCTCCGGCCGCACCGCCGAGTTGAGCAGCGCCGCGCGCATCACCCGCTGCTGGGAGCTTCCGTTGGGCACCGTGAGACCGGCGCCCTCGCCGTCCTGGCGGATCGCCGAGCCGCGTACCAGGGCCAGGATGCGGTCGCCGTCCCGCTGGGCGTCGGACAGCCGCTTGAGCGCCAGCACACCGCACCCTTCGCTGCGGGCGTATCCGTCCGCGCGGTCGTCGAAGGTTTTGCAACGCCCGTCCGGAGCCAGCATGTTGGCATCGGTCGTCACGATGTGCGCCTGCGGGTGGTGGACCAGGTTGACCCCGGCGCACAGGGCGATATCGCACTGCCGCTGCCGCAGGTCCTGTACGGCCGTGTGCAGCGCCACCAGCGACGATGAGCAGGCAGTGTCGAAGCTCGCGCAGGGGCCGTGCCAGCCGAGGACATACGACAGCCGTCCCGAGGCGGCGCTGTGGGCGGTCCCGGTGCCCAGATAGCCGTTGATCGCCTCGTACGGCAGGGTCTCCGCGGCGATCATGTAGTCCGCGGAGCTGATCCCCACGTAGACACCGCCGTCGCCGCCGCGCAGCGCGTGCGCGTCGAGCCCCGCGTCCTCCAGCGCCTCCCACGCCGTCTCCAGCAGCAGCCGCTGCTGCGGATCCACGTAGTCGGCCTCTTTCGGCGATATACCGAAGAACGCGGGGTCGAACCGGTCGATGCCCTCGAGGAAGCCGCCGCCCCGGGTACGGATCGTGCCTTTCGCGGCCGGGTCGTCGCTCTCGAACGCGGCGACGTCCCAGCGGTCGGAGGGAATGGGGCCGGTGCCGTCCCGCCCGGAGCGCAGAAACTCCGCCAACGACTCCCGTGTGTCGTTGCCGCCCGGCAGCCGCAGACCGATGCCCACGATGGCGATGGGTTCGTACTTCTCCAGCAGCAGTCGCTGGAGCAGATCTCCGTCAGGGGCAGGTGTCGTCATGTCGCTCCTGGTGTGGGGTGCACGGCCGCTCCGCGGGTCTCAGCTGTAGAGGTTCCGCAGAATCTCCTGGACCATCGGCGGCAGCTCCTGAGCGTTCTGTGGTGCGGGCGTGGCGGAGGGCGCGGGTGCGGTGCCGGGGAACACATCCGAGAGCACGGTGTCCGCGAGATGATCGGTCAGGCCCTGGGACGTCGGGTGCTCGAACAACGCCTCGATCTCGATCCTCCTGTCCAGCATCCGGGTCAGACGCTGGCGAAGCTCGGTCAGCCGGAGCGAGGTCATTCCCAGGTCGAAGAAGCTGACGTCGGCGCCCATCTCGTCGCCTTCCGGGAGCAGCAGGACCTCTCTGACCTCGGCATCGACCAGGTCCGCCAGCGTCTGCCTGCGGCGCGCCCGGGGGAGCGAGAGCAGCAGGTCCACCGCGTTCGCCGGTTCGGTCATCGCGGTGCACCCTGCGGCAGGTTGGTCAGCGCGATCTGGATCTCGCCCGTGCACCGCCCGCCGCCTTCGTCCCAGAACCGGCACTCGCTCTCGATGAGGGCCAACGGCGCCTTGCCGTTCTCGCCGGAGCGCAGCTTGAAGTCGGTGAAGCTCAGCTCGCCGCGGAACTCCTGTCCCCGGATCGCGCGGTGGAATCTGCTGGTGTACCGGGTGATCAGAATGTCGGAGAGCTGGCGCTGCCAGTAGTCGTCGAGTGTCCAGGCATCGAAGACGGGAGGCAGCCGGTTCTGGACGCACTTGGCGATCAGGTAGTAGGCAATCTGGTTGAAGCAGATGTTGAACTCGACCGCGTTGAAGTGGCCGGTGTCGTCGATGTAGCACGACTCGCCGATGCGGAACGCACCGGAGGCGGTGACGGCCTCGTTCTCCAGGCGTACCTCCGCGGAGCCGAGATACCGGCAGTTCGTGCGGTAGGGACGCAGCACCCGTTCACGCAGAGCGGGGTCGTCGGGGTGTGCGGTGGCGGTTCCGGCGGCCGGCCGAGCGAGGGGGCCGGCCGTCATGTCGTCGTCCCGTAGAAGGGGTGGTCGTCGTGGACGGTCACCCGGTACGAGGTGCTGGGCTCAGGTGCGGGGCTGTGCAGCGCGCGGTGGACGAGGCTGCGGTTGTCCCAGATGAGCAGGTCGCCTTCGGTGAACGTCTGGGTGTGAATGTGCTCGTTGCCGAACGTCGTGTCGAGCTGACCACTGGCCTCGAGCAGCCGGTGCAGCGAGTCGTCCTCGAGCACCCGGCCCTGCTGGTCGTGCAGCTCGCAGGTCAGGGCCTCGCTGACATACAGCACCTCTTCCCCGGTGATCGGGTGGACGAAGACCGTGGGGTGGATCACCGGCGGGGTCTTCTTCTCGATCTCGTCCACGAGTTCACAGATGGGGCGGTAGACATCGGACGGCCGGATCTTGAAATAGCGCCTCGCGCTGTGCAGTCCCTTGGTCGTCCTCGCCACCGAACGCAGTTCTTCGGGCAGGCCGGCGAACACCTTTCCCATATCGATGTAGTGCGTTCCCCGGTTCGTCTTGGGGACCACTTGCGGGTAGGTCATCGTGATGCCGAACGGCCGGGGCATGAACGAGTAGTCCGCATGCCAGAACGCACCGGTCTTGGGGACCCCCACCTGCTGTGTCGACTCCGGGGTGCTGGAGGACACGAATATCTCTTCGTGGTCGGGGTGGTGATACATCGGCTCGTAATAGACCTCGATCGTACCGAGTGCCTTTCCGAGCGCGATGAACTGCTGCGGACTGAGGTGCTGGTCCTTCAGGATCAGTATCTTCTCCTGATAGACCGCATCCTTCAGGCGGAGCGCGTCGGATGCCGACAGCGTTTCCACGTCGAACTCGGTGACCGTGGCACCCATTTTCTGGTCGACTTGCGGCGTGATCTTCATGCGAATAATCCGTTCCTCGGCCATTGGGGCCCTGCGACTGGAACCTGCGCCGGTCCGCGAGGTGATGTTTCCATCGCGGTGTCCGCTCGGGCAAGGAGGTCAAGGAAGTTGGCATTTTCATGACGGCGTAGTTCCGGTGCGCTCAGCGCGAGAATTACCGGAAGGCGGCATCCGACTAATGACGCCTTCGGGGGCAAACGTCCACCAGCATCGCCATCGGCGTCGGAGCAATGGCGAAACTCATCGACCACCGGCCGGGCTTCCCGCTATCGGGGCCCTGCCACCGAGAGCCGGGGCAATCGAAAATCCGCACGCAGTCGCCCCTGCTTGGCCCTGCCCGATGCGTACTGAGCCGTTGGCCCTTCACGCTCCCTTGCGCACGGCGCGGGTGACCTCGCGGCCGGATCCGCTGCCGGCTCCTACCACCTTGCCGATGAAGCCCACCATGTCGCCTCGTCGTTCCAGCTTGCGGGCTTCACTACCGGCAAGGGGCGGACCGGTCGTGCTTTGGGACCCCACAGGTGGCCGGTTTCCCCACTGTGCAGCATCCCGTAGGTCGGGAAAGGTGTTCCGCAATGACGAAACAGTGGCGGGAGTGACGAGCGAACGCAGAGCTCCCTGGCAGATGGGCCATCCAAGAGGAGGGGACAGCATGCCACCTACCGCTTCCACACGCCTGTCGGTTGTCATCGATACGGATCCGGGGGTGGATGACGCCTGGGCGATCCTGTTCCTGGCTGCCCAGCGGGACGTCGAGATCGTCGCAATAGGGGCTGCGCACGGCAACGTGCCCACGGCCACGGCGGCGGCAAACGCCCTACGAGTGCTTGATGTCGTCGGCCTGAACCACGTACCGGTTGCCGTTGGACATCCAACTCCCCTCCAGCAGCCCTTGCAGACGGCCGAGTTCGTTCACGGCGAGGATGGCCTCGGCGGCAACGCTGGTCCTCCGTCACCGCGCCCGACCAGCGCGGAATCGGCAGCGGAACAGCTGGTGCGGCTGGCCAGGCAACGACCAGGAGAACTGACGTTGCTCGCCCTGGCACCGCTGACCAACCTTGCCCTCGCCCTTCGGAAGGAGCCGAATCTCCCTCGGCTCCTGCGCCGTGTGGTGTTCATGGGCGGCGCGTTCCGCGTCCCAGGCAACATCACTGCCTGGGCTGATGCGAACACCGCTCATGACCCGGAGGCAGCCGAGGAGGTTCTGCGCGCGGGGTTCGACCTGATCATGGTGCCGATGGACACAACCGAACACGCATGGGTTGACGGCGCCTGGCTCAGGCGGGTCGCGGATGTGGCCACTTCTGCGGCCCGCTTCGCATCATCCGTGCTCGATACCTACCTCGCTATCTACAGCGACGCTCAGGGCACGACTGGGTGCCTCATGCACGACCCAATCGCTGCGGCCATCATGGTCGATGAGTCTTTGGCCACCTATACGGAGCGTCAGGTGGTGATCGAGTTGGCGGGGTATGGGCGTGGCGCCACATTGGTCGACGAACGAAAGTTCAGCCTCAGCCAAGGGGGCATCCCGGACCAGCGACCGCCGGTGCGGATAGCCGCCACCGTGGATGCCGCCACCGCTATGGAGCGCGTCCAGCGGGCCCTGCTCACCGCCGAAGCGGGCCAGTGACCGAAGGCTCTCCGCCCTGCGGCCATTCGGCCGGCCGGTCTCGCAACCGTGTGGCTCGGGGGTCGCCAAGCTGGTCGTAAAGCTTCCACGCCCGCTCGCACGCCTGCCGCGCCTCCTCCCACCTGGACAGCTTCTCAAGGAACTGAGCGCGGAGGTCGTGCGCGGCGGCCTGCCCCCAGTCGTTGCCTCCATGTGAGGGGCACTCGGCGCTTCGAACCAGGCATTGACAGCCCCGCTGGGACACCCCATGGAAGGACCGTGCGATGAGCCTGCGCCCACCGCCCTCCGACGTGAGGCAGTTGGCCAGCGGGCGGGACAGACCGTACTCATCCCACCAGTTCCGGCCCGCCGCCCTTTCCGGCAGTTTCGGAGTCGGTCACAGCGGCTCGGCGGAAGTCGGTGCGAGTGTCCACGTCGCCGACCACCGCTCTCCCAGGAGGTTGCGGCACACGTGAGGCCAACGCCGACGGGGTGAACAGCAAAGCTTGCGAGCCGCGCTCCTGTCGGCATTGGCCGACCGCGAGTTCTGACCTGCTTACGCGGTTAGGGTTTCGATTGGTGAATGAACAGGGAGCGCAAGGCCATACGGTCCACTTTTCTAGCGGGGGTGTACGGGATCTCGTCCAATAGTACGATGCTAGTGGGTCGTTTGTACTCGGCAAGGCGCTGGGCGCAATGCTGATGAATATCCTTGACGTCAAGAGATTTTCCTGCAGCGGGCACGATGAATGATATGGGTCGCTCACCCTTCCGCTGATCAGGTACGCCAATGGTGACGGAGTGTGCAACGTGGGGATGCGAGGCTATGACCTCGTCTATCTCGCGCGGGAAGACGTTAAATCCACCTACCAGGATCATATCCTTCGCACGGTCGACGATGTACAAATATCCCTCCTCGTCCAGTCGGCCGATGTCACCTGTTCGCAACCAGCCGTCGATAAGTGCCTTTGCTGTATCTTCCGGTCGCCTGTGATAACCACGGAACATGCGCTGCGGGCTGCGCACCAAAATTTCTCCCAAAGTGTTTACGGGCTGTGAATCTTGGCTTCCATCTGCAGCGATACGAACTTCAACATGGGGTGCAGGTCGACCTACGGAGCCAGCCAGTGCTTCTTCTCCGGGTACCTGGCTTGTGATAGGTGCTACCTCAGTCATGCCATATGCCTCGCGAATCTCCACGCCAGTGACATCTTTCCATTGGCGGAGTACGGAGGTTGGGAAAGGAGCGCCGCCGCCCGGGCAGACACGCAGTTGCCGAAGATCCGCCGAGGCGAGATTTGGGGCAGCCAACAGCCCGCTGTAGATTGCCGCGGGGCCTCCAGAAAATACGCTGACCTTGTATTCCTCCATCGCATCGATCACGGCGCTGGGTTGGAAGCGGGGGAAACTGACGACGCCAGCGCGGCCGTAGACGGGATTGAGTACGCCCATGAGCAGGCCCCATATGTGGGTCATCGGTGCGATGGTGGCCCACACCTCGGTGTCAACCCGCGTAGGCCAACAGGCTTCCATCGCCTGGACCGTGGCCATGAGCGAGGCGTGGTTGTGGATCACGCCTTTGGGAACTCCCGTCGTTCCTCCTGTGTACATGAGAGTCGCTAAGTCGTTGGCCCGAGGGCGGTGGCGGTTGTCGATATCCAGTGATGGATCGCTGCGCCAGCAATCAAGTGAAAGGTCTGCCGAGCCGAGAGTGAATAAGGCCCGCGGTTCGCTGGACTCCAACGCGGCTGTGACGTTGTCCGCACCGGGGCTCACCACGACAGCGGCCGGGGCGGCGTCAGCCAGCAGCAGCCGCAACTCGGCAGCTGTGTACGCAGGATTGAACAGTGCTACCTGGGCCCGGGCGGTCAGGGCGGCGAAGATTGATACGGCCATTTCAATGCTGTTGGGCAGCACGAGTGCCACAGGCCGGTCGGCCGTGCCTGCCTTGTCCAGGCATGCCGCCAAGCCGGCCACGCACCGCCCATACTCTCGGTAAGTGAGTTGTCCCTCGCCTTGGCGTAGAGCGATGCGATCTGGCACGGTATTGACCGCATCTCGGAAGGCGTCGACGACGGTGGTGTGATCACGCCGTCCGACTGCTACCGCAGACGGTGTTCCTCTGGTGGGCTTCGGTAAGGACACGAGTCCTCCTTCTTCATGGTATGAGGCAGCCCATCAGGCTACCGATTCCGCAATCGACTGACCACGGATACTGTCAGGACCCTGCCACTGTCGAGCTGACCTGGCCACTTGTGCCCACGCCTTGGGGTTTACCGCTCTCGACGGCAGTGGTTAGCTTGCATCAATCAATCGATCGACCTATCGACTCTTTGGGAGGGGCCTGCGAACAGGAAGTCTGACGGGGTGTCCGTTGCGCAATGTGCGACCGGCGGCTGTAGATCGCGTTCGGCGCTACTCCCTGCCTGTGCCTTGCGGATCTGACGTCAGTTCCCCCGCGATCGGGTGATCGGGACGGAAGTGCTGTTGCAGTGTCTGTTGAGTGGAAGAGCGATGTGGGGAGGGGTGAGCGCTTGCGCCCGAGCACGATGGCCTCCTGCTGATCCCTCCGATAGATAGAAGGCATCATGACTGATTTACCTGCCCAGCTCCGTGAGGTTCTGGCTTTGAAAGAGCTGGACCGAGGACGGCTCGACCCTCGAATATTTCAGGACCCTGAGATTTATGAGCTCGAGTTGGAGAGGATATTCGGGCGGTGTTGGCTCTTCCTTGCGCATGAGTCTCAACTCCCCGAGTACGGATCATTTCTCACCACCTGGATGGGGAAGGATAATGTACTGGTTGTCCGGCGGCGGGATAACACGATCGGTGCATACCTGAATAGTTGTCCGCATCGAGCAAACCCTGTAGTCAGAGCTTCAGTCGGAAATGCAAAGACCTTCGTCTGCAACTATCATTGCTGGTCGTTCGATACCGACGGCAGGTTGAGATCACTACACGAGGAGAGTGCCTTCGAGCGTACCCCTGGATTCGACCGCTCCGAGCTAGGGCTGCGCCCTGTTGCACAAGTAGACAGTTACAAAGGATTAGTTTTCGGGACCCTCGACCCCACGGCACCCTCGCTGGCTGATTACTTGGGCCCGTTCAGCTACATGATGGACACCCTCCTGGACAACGATCCAGGAGGGACAGAGTTCCTTCCCGGGTCCATCCGCTCTGAAATATCCTGCAACTATAAAATTCCCGCCGAGAACTTCGCGAGCGACGCTCTTCACGCCCGGTATACCCATGCGTCCGCTGCGCAAGTGATGCTGGGTCGCCAAGTTCCTCTTCTTGGGGGCCCTGATGCCGAAAGCTTCCAAGTCAATGCCAATGGGCACTGTTGGGAATTCAATCTTGATAAGCGAGGTAACGCTGCCACTCTTGGGCAGCCGCTGATCAAGGATTATCTGCGGGGGCATGAGGAGCAGTTCATCGAGCGACTTGGCTGGCCTCGCGCTTGGGCGGTCGGCTCCACCAGCTCAGTGACGATCTTCCCGAACTTCTCGTTTCTTCCCGGGCAGAACACCTTTCGTGTCTGGCGGCCGGTGACTCCATCCCAGACCGTTCTCCACACCTTTGTCCTGGTGAACAAGAACGCCCCCGAGGAAGTTAAGCGCGCATGGCGCATAGGGGCAATGCATACGTTTTCGCCGACCGGTCTATTCGAGAGTGATGACGTGCCGCCTTGGCAGGGTGCGACCGGGTCCCACCAGGGCACCGCCACCAGGAAACACCATTTGTACAGCGCGCTGGGTGGAGGAAGCCGCGTATCCCTTCCTGGTGCACCGGAAGGGCTCAATGTTTTTAAGGGGCAGGTAAGCGAGGAGAATGCGCGGGCTTACTACAAACGCTGGCGTGCGTTAATGCTCGCCCCCGCTTGGGGCGATGTCAGTAGCGACTCAACATCTGCGGAGACGCCGTGAACGAATCTCCTGATACTCCGCTGCGATCCCCTTCGGATTTCCTGCGACCTCAACTGCCGCAGCCGCCCATGGAAGTACTTGAACTGCTGGCTCTGCAACGAGAGGTGGAGCACTTCCTCTACAAGGAGGCTCGGCTGCTCGACAACGGGAAGTATCTCCAATGGGTGGAGCTGTGCACCGATGATATCCATTACTGGATGCCCGGAATTGAAGACCGCCAGTGCCGGGACCCGACAGGAGCGTACGGGCCTGAGCGGATGGCCTACTTCGACCATGACAAGAGATTACTCAAGGAGCGCGCACGGCACCTTGAACATCCGGCCGCATGGTCCCAGGACCCTCCGATCCGTCACTTGCACGTCGTCAGTAACGTCGAGGTCATATCTGCCGACACTCCAGGGAACCTGGAGGTTCACTCCGTTCTGATCCTTTACTCGAGCAGATTTGAGGACGAGAGGCACACGTTGTATACGCGTCGCGAAGATAGGCTGCGACGCGCAGAAGACGGGTCTCTCCGCATTGCTCGCCGCACCATCCTGCTCCAGGACGGCACGCTGCCGGCACCTTCTATCAACACCTTTCTATAGCCGAGCGGAGGAGCCGCATGATCAGTGACCGCCCTGCTGTCGGGACGGAGAATCTCCCGCAGATCACCGTGGGTTTAGGACTCTGGAAAGACCGGCCTGCGCACGAGGCGCTGGATACGGCGAAACTGGCCGACGAGCACAACTTTCCGGAACTGTGGATTGGCGAGAGAGAAACTTATGACACCTTCGCCCTGGCCACAGCGATCGGAAGTTGCACGCGGAGAATCCCACTGACTCTAGGGCCGCTGCCCGTCGCGGTTCGCGACCCGGCAATGATCGCAAGAGGTGCGGCCAGCGTTGCCGCCCTTTCAGGTGGCAGGAAGGTGCGCATCGCGGTGGGGTCCTCCAGCCCCATCATCGTCACGGGGTGGCATGGGCGTGATCACCGGCGACCGGCCAGAGCCATGAGCGAATCCGTGCAGGCCCTCAGGCATTTTCTTGCCCAAGAGAGGGCGAAAGTTGACGGCCAGGTGATCCGGACGCGTGGATATCGATTGCACCTTCCCACGCCCTCTGGGCATCTGACAATGGCTGCTTTCGGGACGCACACCATCCGCGCGGCAGCCCGCCAGGCCGACCGTATGGCAGTGGCTCTCGTCACCGCTGAGACCGCAGCGGAATTGGCCGAGCAACTCGCCAAGGAGTCGGCGGAAGCCCTGCGCCCCCGACCGCCGGTCGCCGCTTGGGTGCCCGTAGCCGCCACCTCGGGAGCGGCGGCGCTGCGGCAAGTACGACATATGCTGGCCGATTATCTGAACGCGCCTGGATATAGTGAGATGTTCACACGTGCTGGTTACGGTGACGTGGTTGAATTCGCCCGAAGTACACCACGGCCTCATCGCTCCCAATTGATTGAGGCGGTGCCCTTCGAACTCGTGAAGAAAATCGGGATATTCGGCGACAAGGAGACTGTCCGGCAAGGTCTGCTGGCCTATGGGGCGGCGGTTGACGAAGTCGTTGCGCTGCCTTGTTCTACCCAGGATGACCCAGCTGGTGCGTACACTCTGCAGGTTCTCCGGGCGATTCGGCAGGGAAGGCAATGAGCGGCGCCACTCCTGTCGCCCCTTCGCGGGCGCGGCCGGCACGTACTTCGAGAGGCGGAAGCCGTGCCCGGTCGGAAAACATCGCCGCGATCTGCTTGACAGTGCGGCAAAGGTTTACTCTCGGCGCGGCTTCCAGGCCGGCACAACGAAAGGGCCTCGCTGACCGGCTTGGCGGAGCCGGGCAAGCAGACCGAGTCCCTGCCGCGGCAGGCGGTGAGGGCAGTGCCGAGTGGCAGCGCACCTGCAGTGGTCAGGAAGAGCTGGTGGCTTATGAGGGAAGGACTGGACGCTCTCCCGATCCGCGGTGGGAGAGCAGCGGGGGGGCTTCCGTGGTGAGTTGGATCAGGTGTTCGGCGAGGTCGGTGTCGAGGGATGAGCCGGTCATGAGGCGCCGGTAGAGGATGGTGCCGGCCCATATGTCCTGGACGAGGTCGGTGTCGAGGTCGTCGGGCAGGTCGCCGCGTTGGATTCCGCGGTGCAGGGCAGCGGCGATGTTCTCGCGCTTGCGGTGCAGGAATGTCTCCCGGAATCGGGTCATGAGCTCGGGGTGGTGGAGGAGGCTGGCGGCGAGGGCGGGCAGTGCGGTGGCCATGTCCTCGTTGGTGTAGTTGTCCATGGTCATGTCGACGGCCTGGCGCAGTTCGGCGTGGGTGTCGCCGAGGTCGGGGATTTCATCGGCGCGGAAGATCTCGGCGAGTGCGTCGGCGACGAGCGCTTCCTTGCTGGGCCACCAGCGGTAGATGGTCGTTTTGCCGACGCCTGCGGCCGCCGCGACGGCCTCGATGGTCAGCGCCGGATATCCCTGTGCCGACAGGACGTCTCGCGCCGCGTTGAGGATTTTTGAAGCAGAGCGCGGCCCGCTGGTCGCCGAGCCTGAGGAGAAGACGAGTGCCATGAGTGAAACGATACGTAACGTTTCACTTAAGAAGCAAGGTGTGCTACGGTCACCACGACTGCAACGATACGTATCGTTTCGATCTGCCCTCTCCTCGAAGGAACTCGTGTCATGAAGGGTTACACCGTCCCCCTGTCTCCTCGCGGCATCGCGAACCTGGCGCCCGCCCCGCCGTGGCATTACGCCGGCACGGTGGTGGGTGTGGAGTTCTTCACCGATCCGGCCGCCGCCGCGGCGACCCTGCCCGAGGGGCTGACCGCCGATCCGGACTCCGCCGGCCGCGGTGTCGCGATGTTCATCGACTGGCAGTACTCCTCCACGGGCCTGGAGTACCTGGACCCCGCACGCTCGCAGTACCGGGAGTTCCTGGTCACCCTGGACGCTCACTACAACGGCACTCCGGTGGCCTGGTGCCCCTATATCTATGTCGACAACGACGCCGCCATGGCCCGCGGCTGGGTCCAGGGCTTCCCCAAGAAGCTCGGCGCCGTCCACCAGACGCGCGCCTACTCCGTCGGTGGACCCGGCACCCCTGTCCTCGGCCCGGGCGGACAGTTCGGGGCCACCGCCTCCTCCGCCGGACAGCGCATCGCGGAAGCCAAGATCACCCTGGAACAGCCGGTGCCCGACCCCGCCACCCTGATGAACCGCCCCGTGATCAACCTCCGCCACTTCCCCCGCCTGGCTGCCGGGCAACATGACCAGCCCGCCGTCCACGAACTGGTCATGTCCGTCCTGGACGACAGCGCCGTCAGCGATGCCTGGGTCGGCACCGCCGACCTCGCCTTCCTCCCCGCCCACGGCGAAGAACTCGCCGACCTGCCCGTCCGGCGTACCGGCAAGGGCTTTCACTTCGACCTCGCCTACACCGTCACCGACCTCAAGACCCTCGCCGACCACAGCGAATAGCGGGCACTCGAACTGCGAGCGCGGCGTCGAGGAGGTGGCGCAGGCGGGACGGGGTGGGGGCGATGGCGGTGGTGAGCAGGGCGCAGGTGTCGGCGAGTGGGGCCAGTACGGCGCAGCCGTCCGCCAGGTCTTCGCCCAAGTGGACCGGCTCCTCGATGGCGTGGGGCTCGGGCGTGACGACGAGGAGTTGGCCGCAGGCCCGGTGGCCGCCCAGGACGGCGGGGCCGTCCCAGGCGAGTGCGGGGACTCCGTAGGCGGTGTGCTGGTCGAGGATGAGCCGGCCGGCGCGGCGTACGGTGAGGCGGGTGGTGAGGTGTCCGGGTGGCTCCGCCATACGGCCGAGCAGCTGTTCCTCGCGTAGCAGCAGCCGCGAGGAGGCGGCGAGGGCGACGGTGTAGGTCTGGTGCAGCGTGCTGCCGCGTGTGCTGATCAACGGCTGGGGAAGCCAGGTCAAGGACGCGTTCTCGTCCGCCGTGAGCCGTACGTCGTAGCCGGCCGGGTCGGTGGTGGAGCCGCGCAGGGCGATGGTGGCGGCGGCCGTGGTCACCTCCAGTCCGGCCCGCTTCCGCGCGGTGATGTCGAGCGCCAGGCGGTCGCCTCCCAGCGGCGCGCTCATCGCCCCGATCACGCTGACCCGCGCCCGTCCGCCGGATGACCGTAGTCGCCGCAGATGGAAGGGGCCGTCGCTGTGCAGGACCGGGAGCGTGGTGGCGTGGCCGTTGTGTTCGGCGCGGATACGGGCGGTGGCGCGGACGCCGCTGCCCCAAGCGCCGTTCTGCTCGCCATCGCCGCCATCGCCGCCATCGCCGCCATCGCCGCCTTCGACGCCTGCGGCTCGTGGCGCCGTGGCGCCCGCGGGCGGGTGGACGGCAACCACGGTGTGCGTCGGTGGTGAGCCGGTCGCGGGGGTCACACGGCGCTCCCGGCTCGCCACGCGGTCAGGCAGCCGGTCACCCAGTCGGCGACCGGGCGGATCCCGTCGGTCTGGGTGAGGCTGGTCAAGGCGACGGGCAGGTCCCCGCGCCCGCGCTGTGCGTCGGCCGCCATGGTGTCGAGGTCGGCGCCGACGTAGGGGGCGAGATCGGTTTTGTTGACGACGAGGAGGTCGGCGGTGGTGATGCCGGGGCCGCCCTTGCGGGGGATGTCGTCGCCGCCGGCCACGTCGATGACGAAGATCTGTGTGTCGACCAGGCCACGCGAGAAGGTGGCGGTGAGGTTGTCGCCGCCGGATTCGAGGAGGATCAGATCGAGTGGCCCGACGGTGGCCTCCAGGTCTTCGACGGCCTCGAGGTTGGCGGAGATGTCGTCGCGGATCGCGGTGTGCGGGCAGGCGCCGGTCTCGACGGCGGCGATCCGCTCGGGCGGGAGCACGGCTTCGCGGCGCAGAAACTCGGCGTCCTCGCGTGTGTAGATGTCGTTGGTGACCACGGCGATGGAAAGCCGGTCGCGCAGGGCCCGGCACAGTGCGGCCACGGTCGCCGTCTTGCCGGAGCCGACGGGCCCGCCCAGCCCGATGCGCAGTGCGCGGCGGCCGCCGTCGGGCCGCACTGGTTCGGCGCTGTGGGTGTGGCGGTCCGGCATGGTCACGGCGTGGTCGAGATGCACGGCAACTCCATCGAGGTGGAAGGCGGTTCAGGAGGCGAAGAGGCGGACGGTCCAGGCGGCATGCTGTTCGCCGGTCAGGTCAAGCAGCGGTGCGGACGCGGCGGGGAGGCAGCCGACGCCCGCCTCGGCGACCCGGGCCGCGGCTGCCGCCGCGGCGGCGGTCACGTCGTCGAGTTCGGGAGTCAGCCGCGCCAGCAGTGCGGTCGCCTCGAAGGGGTCGAGGCTGAGCAGTCGTACGGCGGCGGCCGCGGGGCCGCCGACGCTCTCGTAGGCGGCTGCCTGTGCGGCATCCGGCGGGGTCAGCCCGGCCGCGCGAGCGGTGACACCGAGGACGACGGGCTGGTGTACGCCCTGCGGCCGGTCGCGGGCGAGCCGGTCCAGATCGGCCGACGGCCACGTGGCGCGGGCAGCGCGGAGCAGCTGTCGGCCGAGCCGTCGGGCGACCTTGCGCAGAGCGGGCATGGGGGTCCGGGCGTCCGCCGCCTCGTCCAGGAGGAGGGCGTCGTAGCCGGTGGCCGCGGCGGCCGCGAGTCCGGCGGCGGTCAACCCGGTTGTGTGCAGCCGCCCCCGGCAGAACGCTTCAAGGCTTGCGGTGTCGTGTACGCCGCCGGAGGCCACAGCGGCTTCCACACCGCCGGAGTGGGCGTGCCCACCGGCGGGGAAACGGCCGTCGGCCAGGATGAGCAGGGCTGCACGGCTCACGGCTACGCGGTCCGCCTTTCCGGAACGGAGAGCTGGAACGGGGAGGGGGTGCGAGAGGGGGTACGGAGAGGGGGTACGGAGAGGTGGTACGGGTTTGAGGCAGCACCGGCAGTGACACCGGCCGGGGCCAGGTGCTCCGGCCGGCGCTGTCCGTACCGCCGCCGGGTTGGCGCGGGCGCCGTGGCCCGATCAGAACAGGAAGTACCGCTGTGCCATGGGCAGTTCCGTCGCGAAGGTGCGGCCCACCGTCTGCCCGTCCACCTTGGTCCGTACGTCGGCGGTACGGGCGCCACCGATGGTCACATCGAAGGTGTCGGGGTCGATCTCGATGGCCGGCAGCCCGCTGTTGAGCTTCATATCGGCCTTCGTCACATCACGGGTGCTGTCGATCCGGGCCGGCGGTTTGAGCAGGCCCAGCTTGCCCAGTTCGCCCAGTTCGCCGTCCAGGGCGAGCTCGGGGACGAAGTTGACGGAGTTGGCCCGCGGGGAGCGGCCGCATGAGCCCCACACCGCGCGCGGCAGGAACGGCTGCGGCGTGGGGATCGACGCGTTGGCATCGCCGATCTGCGCGTATGCGATCTGGCCGCCCTTGATGACCATATGCGGCTTCACACCGAAGAACTTGGGTTCCCACAGGACCAGGTCCGCGAGCTTGCCCTGCTCCACGGAGCCGACGCGGCCGGCGATGCCGTGGGTGATGGCCGGGTTGATCGTGTATTTCGCGACGTACCGCCGCACACGGAAGTTGTCCGCCTGGGCGGTGTCCTCGTCGAGGTGCCCGTACCTGGCCTTCATCACATGCGCGGTCTGCCACGTCCGCATGATCATCTCGCCGATGCGGCCCATGGCCTGCGCGTCCGAGGACATCATCGAGATGGCGCCCATATCGTGCAGCAGGTCTTCGGCGGCCATCGTCGACGGGCGGATCCGGGAGTCGGCGAACGCCATGTCCGCCTCGACCTCCGGGTTCAGATGGTGGCAGACGATCATCATGTCGACGTGTTCCTTGACGGTGTTGACCGTCAGGGGCCGGGTGGGGTTCGTCGAGGCAGGCAACACGTTCGGGTGGCCGACCAGGCTGATCATGTCGGGTGCGTGGCCGCCGCCGGCGCCCTCGACGTGGAAGACATGGAGGCTGCGGTACCGCCGGCCGTTGCTGCCCTTCTTGCCCCTCCTGGCGCGGGGTGCCATGGGTTCCATGGTCGCTGCGAGGGTGTTCTGCACGAATCCGGCCTCGTTCAGCGAGTCGGCGTGCAGGGCGATCTGGATACCGGTGTCCTCGCATACGGCCAGGGCCGCGTCGATCACGGCGGGCGTGGCGCCCCAGTCCTCGTGGATCTTGAGGCCGAGAACACCGGCCCGGACCTGGTTCGTCAGCGCGTCCTTGTTGACGGTGCTGCCCTTGCCGAGCAGCCCGATGTTGACCGGGAACTGATCGAGCGCCTCGAACATCCGGTGGATATGCCAGGCGCCGGGCGTCACCGTGGTGGCGGTACTGCCTTCGGCGGGCCCGGTGCCGCCGCCGATCAGGGTGGTCACACCGGCCGCGAGCGCCTCGTGGATCTGTTCCGGGCACAGGAAGTGCACATGTGTGTCGACGCCGCCCGCGGTCAGAATCCGCCCGTTGCCGGAGATGACCTCCGTCTCGGGGCCGACGACGAAGTTCGACGCGCGGCTGTCGTCGAACTTCTGCCGGTCCATGGTCTCGGGGTTGTACGCCTTGCCGATGGCGGCGATCTCACCGTCGCGCAGTCCGACATCGGCCTTCACGATGCCCCAGTGGTCGACGATCAGCGCGCCGGTGATCACGGTGTCCACGGGGTCGCGGTCGCTGTCGCGCGCGTAGTGCGACTGCCCCATCGACTCGCGGATCACCTTGCCGCCGCCGAAGATCATCTCGTTGCCGCTGCGGCCGGGCCCGCCCGCCCAGTCCGCCTCGATCCGGATGACAAGATCGGTGTCGGCGAGCCGTACCCGGTCATCCGCGGTCGGACCGTACAGATCGGCGTATTTGGCGCGCGTCAGTGGCTCAGGCATCGAGCTCTCCGTTCCCGTCCTTGATCTGCAGGCCCTTCACCTTGCGCTCCCCCTTGATCGGAACGAGCTCCACGCACCGCTCGTCGCCCGGCTCGAACCGCTCCGATGTGCCGGATGGGATGTTCAGCCGCTTCCCGTAGGCCGCCTTCCGGTCGAAAACCAGCCCGGGCCTGGCCTCGTCACCGGATCCGTATCCGTCGTTGACCTCGGCGAAGTGGAAGTGCGAGCCGACCTGGATCGGCCGGTCCGACGGGTTGCTCACCATCAGCCGCGTGACCGGCTCACCGTCGTTGAAGCTCACCAGATGGGGCAGGCCAACCGGCATAGTGCCCACCGGCGCCTCGCCGTGCTCCTCGCACATCTCCTCCGGGTGCGGATCGGGCTCGGAGACGAACTCGAACTTCCCCGGATAAGCGGTCACTTCCTCCTCCGGCTCATCAAACGGATCGTGAATCGTCACCAGCTTCGTGCCGTCCGGGAACGTCGCCTCCACCTGGACGTTGTGGACCATCTCCGGAACGCCGTCCATGAGCTCGTCGCGCTTGAGGACGTGCCGCCCCGACTCCATGACGGAGTCGACCGTGGCACCGGCCCGCGCCTCCTCGTACACATGCGCCGTCAACAGCGCCATGACCTCGGGATAGTTCAGCAGCAGCCCGCGCTCACGGCGCCTCCGGGCGACGTCCGCCGCCACATGGACCAGCAGCCGTTCCCGCTCGTGCGGAGTCAGGTGCATGCTGTCTCCCTTCCTGCTCGTCGCATTGACCCGGAGCGGCGAGGCTCACGAGGACCATTGATTCGGTGGCCGAATGTCCGGTGGGCCGCATGCCGCTACGTGGTCACCGATCTCGACGGGAAACGGACACGGGGAGAGCGCTCCTAGCCCTCCATGGGGTGAAGCCGACGCACGCCCCGCGGAGAGCGCCCCTACGGTCTCGCAAGAGCCCTCGTACGCCCCGGAGGGTGCGTCGCCGCGTCGCATGGTCAGGCGTACGACGCTTCCGTCGCAGCCCGGCGATCTGAAGTCGTACATGTCGTAGTCCCATGCCACTCGAGCCCGGCTGTGGTTGTCGTTCGCCCGGTCTTCAAGCGATGGGCACAGCTGTTACACAGACGACCCGCGTAGACCCCCGGCCGTCGCGCCAACCCCCGCGCCGGGTATGACGGTCGTGGCCGAAATGACGTGCATCACCTCGCGAAAGGGGCGTGCTGTCTTGCGCTAAGAGTGACCTTCCTGTGAGGGAAAGGCGCCGATGACGTGCCCGAAAGCACATGTCGCGTGATCGGAAAGTTGCGGAATGCCCGGTTCCGAAGGTTGGCTGATTCGCGGTGCCGTGTGCCCCGTGGTTACATCCCTTCCACGCTCAGGCATCCACGAAATCCCGGGTCTTACGGGATCCCGTGACCATGCCGCGGGAGCCGATCCCCCGTCGGCACCCATGCGCGGTCGGAAGCACAACGAGACAGTCATCCAAGGGAGACGCAACAATGAACAACGCGCCCAAGGTCGCCACCCAGGAGATCTCCGACGCCGAGCTGGACAACGTGGCGGGCGGGCTCGGCGTGGTGGGCGATGCTCTCGGCACCGTGGACTCCCTCACCGGCGCCGTCAGCACCGTCGGCCTCGCCACCAGCACGGTTGACGGTGTCACTGGCCTGAACACCACCGGCATCGTCGGTGGAGTCGTCACCAGCCTCTGAGGCCGGTACCCCGCCTTCCCTGTGCCCCGGGCCCGCCTGGTCCGGGGCATTCGGCGGTCCGCGGCCGCGTCCTCGGACGCAGTCGCATCCACTGACGCCGTCGCAGCGACGTACACCGCCACATCCTTCTCGCGGTTGAGGAAAGACTTTCGTGCAGTTCCGCCAGCAGGCACTTGTCAAGCTGCAGTCGGCAGAGGACATCGATCTGCCGGTGCGCTACGCCCGCCCCCAGGGGTGGCTGGCGCTGGCGGTCACGCTGGTGGTGATGGCCGGGGCCGCCGTATGGGCCGTCACGGGCACCGTGTCGAACACCCTGGAGACCACCGGCATCCTCACCCATGGGCAGGGCAGCTATGTGCTGCAGAGCCCCATCGCCGGCCAGGTGACCTCCGTCCTCGCGCAGGAGGGCAGCACCCTCCGGGCGGGCGCACCGCTGCTGAAGGTCCGCACCACCCGCGGCACCACGGTGGTGCGCACCATCGCCGCCGGCCGGCTCACCACCCTCTCGGTCTCGATCGGCTCCGTCCTCGCCACCGGTGCGAACGTCGCCTCCGTGGAACGTGTCCGCCGCTCCGGCGACCCGCTGGTCGCGACCCTGTACGTACCGGCGGACCAGGCGGCCTCGGTGCGGCCGGGGGCGGCGGTTGACCTCAGCGTGCAGTCCGTGCCGACGCAGACCTACGGTGTGCTGCGCGGCGAGGTCCAGACCGTGGGCCGGACCGCCCTGTCGCGCCAACAGATCGGCTCCTACCTCGGAGCCGAGCAACTGGGTGAGGAGTTCTCGAAACACGGCCCGCCGGTCGCGGTCCAGGTGCGCCTCCACCGCACCTCCGCCACCCGCTCCGGCTACCGCTGGTCGTCCCCCGAGGGCCCGCCGTACGCCCTCGGCTCCATGACCCTGGCCGGCGGCACCATTCGTCTGGCCGCCCACCACCCCATCGATTGGCTTCTCCCGTGACCGCGACGAACGAGGGCGGACCGCCACGGCCCGCACCCGCCGGAAGCAGCGGGGCGCGCCGCCCCCAGCCGGCCCGCGGACGGCGGCGCGCCCCGCGCGGCGGATCCGGGAGGTCCGGGCCGAGGAAACCCGGGCGCCGCACGGTGCGCACCCCCACCGTGCTCCAGATGGAGGCCCTGGAGTGCGGTGCGGCGTCGCTCGCCATGGTGCTCGGACACTACGGACGCCATGTGCCGCTGGAGGAGCTGCGGATCGCCTGCGGCGTGTCCCGGGACGGGTCGCGTGCCAGCAATCTGCTCAAGGCCGCCCGGAGTTACGGTCTGCGCGCCAAGGGCATGCAGATGGAGCCCGAGGCACTTGCGGAGGAGGTCAGGGCCCCGGCGATCCTGTTCTGGAACTTCAACCACTACGTCGTCTACGACGGCATGGGACGGCGGTTCGGCAAGCGCGGCGTCCATATCAACGACCCCGACAAGGGGCGCCGTTTCGTCCCCGTCGAGGAGTTCGGCACCAGCTTCACCGGAGTGGTCCTGGTCTTCGAACCCGAGGAGTCCTTCCGCCGGGGTGGACGCCGCCCCGGTGTGCTGGGCGCCCTGCCCTCGCGTATGCGGGGCACCACGGGCACCCTGCTGGCCTCGCTGCTGGCCAGTCTGCTGCTGGTGGCGGTGGGGGCCGCGGTGCCGGCGCTCAGCCGCACCTTTATCGACACCTTCCTGATCGGCGGCCAGGACTCGACGCTGGGGCCGCTGTTCGCGTCCATGGCCGTGGCAGTGGTCCTCACGGCCGTACTGACCGGTGTCCAGCAGGCGAATCTGCTGCGCGGACGCATCATCTCCTCCACCCTCAGCAGCGCGCGCTTTCTGCGGCATCTGCTGCGGCTCCCCGTCACGTTCTTCGCCCAGCGCAGCCCGGCGGACCTGGTCCAGCGGCTGCGCTCCAACGACACCGTCGCCGAGACGCTCGCCCGCGATCTGGCCGCCGCGGCCGTCGACGGGGTCGTGGTGGTCCTCTACGCCTTCCTGCTGTGGACGTACGACCCGCAACTCACCCTGGTCGGCGTCGGGTTGGCGCTGCTCAACGTGGTGGCGATGCGAGTGGTGATACGGCTGCGGGCCACCAGGACCCAGAAGCTGCGGGCCGACATCGCGCGGCTGACCACCACCTCGTACACCGGTCTCCAGCTCATCGAGACCGTGAAGGCCACCGGCGGGGAGACCGGCTACTTCCGCCGCTGGGCAGGTCAGCACGCCATCACCCTGGAGGAGCAGCAGCGCCTCGGTGTGCCGAGCGCCGCACTGGCCGTGGTCGCCCCCACCCTCGCCACGCTCAACAGCGCCCTCATCCTCTGGATCGGCGGGTTGCGGGCCGTCGAGGGCCATATCTCGATCGGTCTGCTGGTGGCCTTCCAGGCGCTGGTGGCCCGCTTCACCGCGCCCATCACCCGGCTCAACGGTGTGGCCGGCCGCATCCAGGACTTCTCCGCCGATGTGGCCCGGCTCAAGGACGTGGAGAACTTCCCGGCGGACTCCCTCTACACCCGCGACGAGCCGCGCGAGGACACCCGCAGGCTGACCGGACAGGTGACACTGGAGAACATCACCTTCGGCTACAGCCCGCTGGACCAACCACTGCTGCGCGACTTCTCGCTGTCCGTCGGCCCCGGCCGGCAGGTGGCGCTGGTCGGCGGCTCCGGCAGTGGCAAGTCCACCGTCTCCCGGCTCGTCTCCGGTCTCTACACCCCCTGGGAGGGGGTCATCCGGATCGACGGACAGCGTCTTGAGGACATCCCCCGCGGGGCGCTGGCAGCCTCGGTCTCCTTCGTCGACCAGGACGTCTTCCTGTTCGAGGGAACGGTGCGGGACAACGTGGCGCTGTGGGATCCGTCCATCCCGGACGACGCGGTGGTGGACGCCCTGCGGGACGCCGCGCTCTACGACGATGTGATCGTACGGCGCCCGGAGGGCATCCACTGCCGGGTGGAGCAGGACGGCCGTAACTTCTCCGGCGGCCAGCGGCAGCGGCTGGAGATCGCCCGCGCCCTGGTCCGCCGCCCCAGCGTGCTGGTGCTTGACGAGGTCACCAGCGCCCTGGACGCGCGGACCGAGCAGATCGTCATGGACAATCTGCGCCGCCGCGGCTGCGCGTGTGTGGTGATCGCCCATCGGCTCAGCACCGTGCGGGACAGCGACGAGATCCTGGTCCTGAACCGCGGCACGGTTGTCGAACGCGGACGTCACGAGGACCTTGCCGCCGCCGGAGGCCCGTACGCCGAGCTGATGAAGGAGCACTGACATGGCGTCCGTTTTCCCGGCCGCGCCGGTGGCCGCGGACGGCGGCGATGCGGTGATCCAGGCGCTCGGCGCCCTCGGCACGCCCGTCGACTGTGCCGGGCTGCGCAGGCTTCCGCTGGAGGGCCCGCAGGTGCTCTGGCTGGTGGCCGGCGGCGCCCTGGACCTGTTCGCGGTCGACGCCGCCGAAGAGGGGCACTGGCACTTCCTCGGCCGGCTGGAGACGGGCGCGGCGCTCCCGGGCCCGGTCGACGGACCGCTCCACACCCTGCTGGGCCGCCCCTCGCAGGACTGCCAGGTGCGCCGCATCCCGCTGCGCGAGCTGTACCGGCCGGAGGCGTACGACACGTACGACGTGTACGACACGTCGTACGGGACGGGCCACGCCGACGATCCGTACGGCACGTACGGCACGTACGGCGGCAGTGGCGTGTTCCAGGAGACCCCGCCCACCCCGCTGGAGCACGCCGTGGCGCTCGGGGTGAGCCGCAGCCTCGGCGTCCTCTTCCAGGCCCTGCTGGACGGCGGGGCCGCGTCCGACGCGGACGCGGCCGACGAGGACCTGCTCTGGCTCCCGGTGCCGCCCGGCAGTGTGCGCTACGGCGCCGAGTACAGCGCCCAGGCCGCCGGTGATCTGCTGATCGACGGCGCGCTGTGGCAGCGGATGGTCAACCAGCAGTACCGGCTCGGCACCGCCGTGGACCGCTGGATCGAGACCACGGAGCGGGCCCACGCGGACCGCACGGCGGCCGGGATCCGAGCCGGTGAGGCCATGCGCTCCCGCGCCGACCAGGCACTGATCGCCTCCATCGGAGGGCCGCGGCGCGACCGTCGGCCGTCGCAGGAGAACACCGACGACGCCGTGCACGCGGTGTGCCGCGCGGTGGCGGAGGCCGCCGGGATCACCCTGCCAGGACCGCCGAGGGGCCGCGCCGCCGACGACCGTACGGACCCGGTGGAGCGCATCGCCGCACACGCCCGGATCCGCACCCGCGCCGTACGTCTTGAGGGCCGCTGGTGGCGGGAGGACACCGGACCGCTGGTGGGCTACCGCGCCAAGTCCGGGGCCCCGGTGGCGCTGCTGTGGCGGCGCGGCGGGTACGAAGCGCTCAACCCCGTCTCTGGTATGCGGATCCGCGTCGGTGCGGGCAACGCGGAGGAGTTCGAACCGCGGGCCCTGACGTTCTACCGGCCGCTGCCCGACCGGCCGATGACGATGTGGCGGCTCATGCGCTTCAGCGCCCGGGGCGCCACCGGCGACGTCCGAAACCTCCTGATCAGCGGGCTGGTGACGGTGGCGCTCGGCGCGCTCGTGCCGCTGGCCACCGGACAGGTGCTCGGCGGATTCGTGCCCCGCGCCGAGAAGAGCCCCATCGTCCAGATCGCCTTGGCCCTGATCGTCTCCAGCGTCGTCGCGGCCGCCTTCATGCTGCTGCAGAACCTCACCCTGCTGCGGCTTGAGGGACGGCTGGAGAGCACCCTCCAGCCCGCCGTATGGGACCGGCTGCTGCGGCTGCCCACCACCTTCTTCGCCCGGCGCTCCACCGGAGAGCTGGCCAGCGCCGCGCTGGGCATCAGTGCCATGCGCCGGGTGCTGTCCGGGATCGCGCCGACGGTCTTCCAGGCCGGCACCGTGGGCGCGATGAACCTCGCCCTGCTGCTGTACTACAACGCCTCCTTGGCGCTCGCGGTGGTCGCCATGCTGCTGGTGGTCTCCGTGGTCTTCCTGGGGATGGGGCTGTGGCAGGTGCGCTGGCAGCGGCGGCTCGTGGAGAGCGAGAACAAACTCAACAACCAGGCGTTCCAGCTCCTGCGCGGCCTTCCCAAACTGCGCGTCGCCGCGGCCGAGAACTTCGCGTACGCGGCATGGGCCCGTGGCTTCGCCCACTCCCGCGATCTGCATCAGCGCACCGGGCGCATCAAGAACCTCACCCAGGTGCTGGACGCGGTCTACCTTCCGCTGGTCTCGCTCATCGTGTTCATGCTGCTGGCCGGCCCGGCGCGGGGGAGCATGTCGGCGGGGGCGTTCCTGACCTTCAACACCTCCGTGACCATGCTGCTCACCTCACTCACCCAGCTCACCAACGCCCTGGTCTCGGTGGTCGCCGTTCTCCCCCTGTTCGAGCAGGTCAAGCCGATCCTGGACGAACCGCCGGAGGTCCGCGGCGGCAGCGCCCCGCCCGGCGTGCTCTCCGGTGACCTCAGGGCCAGAAACCTCACCTTCCGCTACGGCGACGACGGACCGCTGGTGCTCGACGATGTCTCACTGGAGATCCGCCCGGGTGAATTCGTAGCCGTCGTCGGCCCGAGCGGCTGCGGAAAGTCCACGCTGCTCCGGCTGCTCATCGGCTTCGAACGACCGGTGTCCGGCAGTGTCCTCTACGACGGCCAGGACCTCGCCGCCCTCGACCAGGCGGCGGTACGCCGCCAGTGCGGAGTGGTCCTGCAGAACGCCCAGCCCCTCGGCGGAACGCTGCTCGACTGCATCCGCGGCGCCGAGCCGTTCACCCCCGAGGAGGCCATGGTGGCCGCCGAACTGGCGGGTCTGGCCGAGGACATCGGCCAAATGCCCATGGGGCTCCAGACCATGATCTCCGGCAGCGGCGCCATCTCCGGTGGCCAGCGGCAACGGTTGATGATCGCCCAGGCCCTGATCCGCCGTCCGCGCATCCTCTTCTTCGACGAGGCCACCAGCGCCCTGGACAACGAAACCCAGCGCATCGTCATCGACAGCACCCGCCGCCTCAACGCCAGCCGACTGGTGATCGCACACCGGCTGTCCACCGTCATGGACGCCGACCGGGTCCTGGTCATGGAGGGCGGCCGGATCGTGGAGCAGGGCGCCCCGGCCGAGCTGATGGCCGTCCCGGGCGGAAAGCTGCACGAGCTGGTGCGGCGCCAGATGCGGTAGCGGAGGGCGGGGGCGCCGAGTCATCATCTGTGAAGCACGGGGATCAGCTCGCGCGTCGGCGCCCCGCTGCTGAGCAACCCCACTGCTGAGCAACCCCGGCACCTGGAGGGCCTGCCATGCCTGTATCCGTTCCGCACGGTTCCCTCGCCCGCCCCGGGGCCTCACCTGTGGATGCCGGGGCTGTCTGGGCGGTGGTCACCGGCATGTACGAGGCGTACGCCGCCGGGGACCGGGAGGCGATCGACGCGCGGCTCGATCCGGGGGCGACGGTCTGGGACTCGGCGGCGGAGCCGCTGCTGCTCGGCAAGGCGGACCTGGACCGGCTGCGCGACGAGCGACCGACGGCCGGGGATGGGGCCGGGGACGCGCCCGAGGAGACCGGCCTCGACGCGTACGACCCGGTGATCGACGTGTTCGGCGACCTGGCGCTGGTGCGCTATTGGCTGCGTGTCGACTTCGCCCCCGCGCTGGACGGTGGCAGGCTCCGGCCCGAGCTGGTGCGCAACACCGCGCTGCTCCGCAAGGGCGGCGACGGCACCTGGCGCATCGTGCACCTCCACGAGGACGTGCGGCAGCCGGGTGGGGTGCCGGAGACCACCGGCTGAGAGCCGACTGCGCCGGGGCTCGACTGTGCGGGGCGCACGAGTGGCACGCCCCGCCCGTGCGCGCCGCACACCCGCCGCCGTCCATTCCTCGTTAGCGTCGGTCCACCCCTGACACAGCCGGGAGGCGGGCATGACATACCGGGTGGCCATGGACATCGGCGGCACCTTCACCGACGTCGTCGCGTACGACGAGACGCGCGGCACCTACGTCGCGGCGAAGGCTCCCACCACGCCGGGCGATCTGGCCGAGGGGGTCTTCGCCGCGCTGGGCCGGGCGGTGGCCGATCCGGCGGCGATCTCTTTCTTCGTACACGGCACCACCCAGGGCCTCAACGCCCTGCTCGAGCGCAAGGGCGCCCGTGTCCTGCTGCTGATGTCCGAGGGCATGCGGGACGTCTACTCCATCGCGCGCGGCAACCGCGATCGCATGTTCGACCTGCACTACCGCAAGCCGGTGCCCCTGGTGGCGCGGCAGGCCACGGCAGAGGCGGGCGGGCGGCTGGACTGGCGCGGCGAGGAGTTGCGGCCACTGGACGAGGCGGCGGTGCGCGAGGCGGCGCGGCGGGCCCGGGCGGAGAGGTTCGCGGCGGTCGCGGTGTCATTCCTGTTCAGCTACGTCAACCCGGCGCATGAACTGCGGGCCGGGGAGATCCTCGCGCAGGAGCTGGGGGACGACGTCATGGTCGTCCTCTCCCACCAGGTGGCGGGGGAGTGGCGCGAGTACGAGCGCACCTCGTCCGCCGTGCTGGACGCGTACACCGGACCGGTCGTCCGGCGCTATCTCGGACGGATCGAGGAGCGGTTCGCCGAACGGGGGCTCGGCGTGCCGGTGCAGGTCATGCAGTCCTCGGGAGGCGTGGTCAATGCCGCGTTCGCGCGCCGGAACCCGCTGCAGACGCTGCTGTCGGGGCCGGTCGGCGGCACCATGGGCGGGGTCCGGGCGGCCGCGCTCCTGCACCGGCCCCACGCGATCTGCGTCGACATGGGCGGTACGTCGTTCGATGTGTCGCTGGTGCTCGACGGCCGGCCGGACATCTCCAACGAGGGCTCGGCGGACGGTTTCCCGGTGCTGATGCCGCTGGTCAACCTGCACACCATCGGCGCGGGTGGCGGTTCGGTGGCGTACGCCGAGGGGGGCGGGCTGCGTGTCGGCCCCGAGTCGGCCGGCGCCGTTCCGGGCCCCGCGTGCTACGGGCGCGGCGGCACCCGGCCCACGGTCACGGACGCCAACGCGGTGCTGGGGCGGGTGGACCCCGAGTGGTTCGCGGGCGGCCAGATGACGCTCGACATCGCCGCGGCCCACCGCGCGGTCGGCGAGCTGGCCGGGCAGCTCGGGCTCAGTACCCTGGAGCTGGCGAACGGCATCTGCGAGGTCGCCAACGCCAAGATGGCGCAGGCCATTCGCACCCTCACCGTGGAACACGGCCTGGAACCGGCCCAGTTCACCCTGCTCGCGTTCGGCGGCGCCGGCCCCATGCACGCCGTGGACATCGCCCGTGAACTCGGCGTCGAGGAAGTCGTGATCCCGCGCTTCCCCGGCGCGTTCTCCGCCTGGGGCATGCTCGGCAGCGAGGTGCGGCGCGACTTCACCCGGCAGTTCTTCACCCCCGGCGACACACTGGACGGGGCCGCGATGGCCGACGGCCTCGGCGGGCTCGCGGGCGAGGCCCTGGACGCGCTCGGCGAGCAGGGCGTGCACACCGACCGACGGCGGGTCGAGCACGCCGTCGACATGCGGTACGAGGGGCAGGACTACACCCTGACCGTGCCGCTGGAGGCCGCCGACGAGCCGCTGCGCGAGGACTTCCTGACCCGCGTCGCCGACCGGTTCGCCACGCTGCACGAGCGCCGGTACGGCCATGCGATGCCCGGCGCGCCCGTCGAGTTCGTGGCCCTGCGCACCACGGCGCTCGGCGCGCTCCCGGACACCGCCGCCGCCCCGTACGCGGCGCGGCCCGGCGAGGACCCGTGGGCCGGGCGGGTGGGGCCCGTCGTGTTCGGCGACATGTCGTACGAGACCCCGGTGCTGCGCCGGGAACACCTCGCGGCGGGCGATCAGTTCGCCGGCCCCGCGATCGTCGTCGAGGCCACCTCCACCACCGTCGTCCCGCCCGACGCGACCGTCACCGTCGACGCGGGCGGCTTTCTCGTCATCAAGCTCGGAGGCACCGCGTGAACGCCCGCACATCGGTGATCGACCCGATCACCACCGAGATCGTCCGCTGCGCCCTGCTCCAGGCCGCGGAGGACATGAACACCACCTTGATCAGGTCCGCGTACACCCCCACGATCTATGAGGCCAAGGACTGCGCGGTCGCCCTCCTCGACCGCGACCACCACGTTCTGGGCCAGTCGTCCGGGCTGCCGATCTTCCTCGGCAACCTCGAGGAGTGCACCCGGGCGACCGAGCGGATGTACGGCCGCGAGGTGTGGCGCGAGGGCGATGTGTGGGTGCTCAACGACTCCTACATCGGTGGCACCCACCTCAACGACGTCACGGTGTACGCGCCCATTCACGTCCGCGGCGAACTGGTCGGTTTCGCGGCGTCCCGGGCCCACTGGATCGACATGGGATCGAAGGACCCGGGTGGATCCATGGACTCCACGACGATCTACCAGGAGGGCCTGCGCATGGGCCCCCTGAAGATCTACGAGGGCGGCGAGCCCTGTGTGCTGACACAGGACCTGATCGCACGACAGGTGCGTTTCCCGCAGCCCACGCTCGGCGATATGCGCGCCCAGGTGGCCTGCGCGCTCACCGGCGCCCGGCGGCTGGGGGAGATCGTCGAGCGGTGGGGCATGGATACCCTCCTGGCCGCCCGCGACGCCATCTTCCAGCAGACGGAGCGCCTGGAGCGGGAGCAGATCGCCGCCATCCCGGACGGCGTGTACGAGGCCACCGGCCGGCTCGACAACGACGGCATCGACCTCGGCACCCCCCTGCACGTCACCGTCCGCGTCACCGTCGAAGGCGACCGCATGACCATGGACGTCACCGACTGCGCCGACCAGGCCACCGGCCCCGTCAACTGCGGCGCCGCCCAGACCGTCGCCGCCTGCCGGGTCGGCTACAAGCTGCTGGTGAGCGGCGATGTGCCGCTCAACGGCGGCTCGTTCGGACCGCTGGAGGTGGTGACCCGGCCCGGCTCCATGCTCGCCGCGGTCGAGCCGGCCGCCTGCCAGTACTACTACTCGCACCTCGGTCTCGTCATCGACCTGGTGGTCAAGGCGCTCGCCCCCGCGGTACCGGACCGGGCGGCGGCCGCCTCGTACGGCGACTCGATGATCGTGCAGTTCACCGGGGTCGATCCGCGCACCGGCAAGCTGTTCGTCTCGCAGGAGGCGACGGTCGGCGGCTGGGGCGCCTGGGAGACCGGCGACGGAGAGTCCTGTCTGATCAACAACGTCAACGGCGCCCTGCGCGATATGCCGGTCGAGGTCCTGGAGACCCTTTTCCCGGTACGGGTGGAGGAGTACGCGATCCGCGTCGACTCGGCCGGGCCCGGGCGCACCCGCGGCGGTACGGGCGTCGTACGCCAGTACCGGTTCACCGCCGACCAGAGCCTGTCGCTGTGGTGGGAGCGGTCGGTGACCCCGGCGTGGGGCCTGTTCGGCGGCGGGGCCGGCGCCGCGCCCCGGGTGACGCTCAACCCCGGCCGCCACGACGAGCGTTCGCTGCTGAAGGCCAACGCCCTGCCGGTACGGGAGGGCGATGTGCTGCGCTGCGAGAGCGGCGGGGGCGGCGGCTTCGGGCCCGCCGCCGAGCGCACCGCCGAGGCCGTCGCCGAGGACGTGCGCCAGGGGATCCTCAGCGCGGAGCGCGCGCGGGCCGACTACGCCGCCGCCACGACCACGGAGGATCGGGCAGATCGCCCGGACAGGGCCTACGGCTGACCAGCGGCCGTATCCGGCGGCGTCTTGTCCGGCGGCGTCCGGCCGAGCAGCACCCGGCAGGCGAGGTGCAGCGCGAGCCGCAGCGCCGGGTCGTCGGGGTCGCAGCCGAGGGACCTGATGCGCTCCAGGCGGGCCGTGACCGTGTTGCGGTGCACGCCCAGCCTGGCCGCAGCGGCGGACGGCGTGCCGACATCGAGGAGGGTCGCGAGGGTGCGCAGCAGGGAGCCGTCCCGGTCGGCGTGCAGCAGCGGGGCCAACAGCATCTCGGCGGGGCCGCGCAGCGCTTCACGCGGCAGCGCGGCCAGAAACCGGTCCGGCCCCATCCGGTCGGCGCGTACGACGTCGCCGGACCGTGCGACGCGTACGGCGGCGACCGCGTCGGCCAGCGTCGGCCCGAGCTCGGCGAGGCCCGCCGCCGGACCGGCCACCGCCCCGGCGACGGGCAGTGGCGGGGCCGGCTTGGCGAGCGCGGCCCGCAGCCTCTTCTCCGCGCCGGCGACCGGGTCCGCGGCGTGCGGTGTCCCCTCCGGCGCGGCACCCGGTGTCCCTTCGGGCGCGGTGGCGCCCGGTGTTTCCTCCGGCCTCTCCCAGGCCACCCAGCAGCCCTCGTACGAGACGAGCGGCCCGCCCGGGCCACCGCGCGCCCACCAGGCGGTCAGCAGAGCGCCGTGGCCATGCCCGGGCCCGTCCGGCCCGGCGAGCCGGACCGCGTAGACGAGAAAGGGGCCGTGCACCGGCCAGCCCAGCGCGACGGCCTCCGCGAGCAGGCGGTCGTATGCCTCGGACGCGCCCGAGTCGCCGTCCGCCCCCCGTTCGTTGGTTACCGAGTCCGGCGCCCGCCCCTGGGGTACGGATCCGGCCCGCGCCACCAGCTCCGCCAGGAGGCCCGCGGCGCGGCGCCCGGTGCGCTCCGCGGCCAGGCGTTCGCGCGCCGCCCAGGCCGTCAGCGGGGCGACGGCCAGCCCCAGGACCTCCCGCACCGTCGCGTCCCAGCCCGCCACCCGGGAGCGGGACCGCGCCGTGAGCGCGGCCAGCGGGCCGCCGTCGGGGTCGGCCACCTCGACCCGTACGCACACCGGCCCCGCACGCTCGTCGAGCGCCGCCGCACGGCCCGCGACCAGCTCGCCCAAGGGGGCGGTGAGGGCAACGGACGTCGACGGCAACACGGCGTGCAGCGCCGAGAGGACCCGGACCGGATGCGTTCCGGCCGCGGTGATCCGGCGGGCGGCGGTGGCGATCAGCTCGGTGCGCCCCGCCTCGGGCCGCGCGAGGGCCGAGGCGATGCGGACGGCGGTGTCCAGGGCGTCGCCCGCGACCACGAGCAGTGGCACGCCGAGCCGGTCGGCCAGCTCGGCGACGGACTCCGGGCGCCCGGTGTCCCGCGCCACGACGACACACGCCGCCGCGTGTTCCCACGCCTTGCGCAAGGCCATTTCCAGGGTCCACGAGGCCGTCGCCGCGCCGGCCGTCAGCACGACGGCGGTGTGCGGCTGCAGCCCGTCGAGGGCGTCGAGCCGGTCCGCGATACGCACGGCCCTGACCTCGGTCGTGCGCTCGGCCGGGCCGTACACGGTGACACCGCCGAGCGGTCCGTGCTGGAGGAGTTCCGCGAGGGTCAGGGGGAGTGGTCCGGTGGTGGGTCCGTTCACCGCGCCTCACCTCGCGATGGCACCCCGGCCCGGAGCCGGGGCCGCTCAGCCGGGCCGCCCCGGGGACGGCACGCCGTCACCACGCCACCGCCCCCGCGCCGAGCCCGGCGGGGCCCGGCCCACCGAGCCGGGCCAGGGCGCGGCCCTGCGGCGTGTGCCACGCGGGCGCCGCCTCGATGACGACCACCTCGACCTCGGTGCCGGGTACGACGCGCTCGACGTCCACGACGCCCTTGTCGGTGGCGGACAGGATGAGGATCTGGTCGGGGGCCGCGGCCGCGACGGCACCGTCGGCCAGGGCGAACAGCACCTCGTTGTGCGCTTCGAGGCGGAAGCGTCGGCGCAGGCCCTCGTCCTCGGCGACCAGGACGCTGGTCGGCCGGGACGGCAGCGCGACGGCGTCCGCCCACGGATGGGACGGGCCGAAGCCCTCCTCGTCGGCGTCCGTGGACTGTTCCACGGCGGCGATCCGGCCCCGGCACAGCCGCCGGGGCCGCCACGGGGCGAACCGCTCGGGCCCGGTCGCCGCGCCCGCGGCGATGGCCCGGCTCACGGTGCTGGGCACCAGACAGCGGGCCAGCTCGGCGCCATCCATCGGGTAGCCCGCGACGACCGACCAGCCCCCGGCGGCCAGGACCAAGGGGCGCACCAGGTCCTCGACGCGGCTGCCCGCCGACTCGACGGTGACCACGTCTCCGCCGGGGGTGCTGAGGGCGAGCGGCGCCGGGGCGGCTCCGGCCAGCGTGAACACGGTCTGTTCCAGGAGCGGCAGTACACGTCCGCAGCCGTCCCCGTCGACCAGCGGGAGCCCGCACCGGGCGGCGGTGGCGAGGGCGATCAGGGCATTCTCGGCCGCGGTGTTGAGCGCCACGACGGCCTCCGCGGGCCGGCCGACGAGCCGTTCCACCGCCCGTACGGCCTTCACCGGTTCGTCGCCCGCGGGCAGTTGCTCGGCGAGGGCGGCCGAGGCGCCGGCCAGGGTGACGGCGACGCACAGGCCAACGCCGTCGAGCCGGTCAGGCGGGAGCAACCGCACCGGGCCGTGCGCGGCGAGCTCGGCGGCCGCCCAGTCGAGGGCCACCCGGTAGGCCGACTCCTCCGTGCCGACCGCGAGCACCCGCGCGCCGACCGCCAGGTGTTCCAGCTCCACGGCCGTCAGCGACCGCGGGCGGGCGCGGTCGGCGGGTCCGGTGGGGTCGGTGCGTCCGGTGGGGTCGGCGGGTCCGGCGGTGTGCGGGGCAACGCTCATGCGGGTCCTCCCACGAGTGGCCGCCCCACCGCGCGTACGGTCACCCGGTGCACACCCGCGGGCAGATAGGCGACCGGGGCGTGGGCCATGCTCTCGATCCGGACCGTGAGGGGAGCCGCGCCCGCGGCCACCGCCCGGGACAGCGTGTGGTCACGGGCCGCGGTGAGCAGCCGGTCGAGCTCCGAACGGCCGGCCGCGGCCACGATCTGCTCGAACCCGACCCGGCAGTCCGCGGTGGCGGCGAACCGGGCGGCATCGGTCAGCCGCGCCGCGCGCAGGGCGGGGTCGGCGGGCGCGGCGCCGACCCTCTCGGCGCCGCCGCCTGTGTACAGCGGCTCGGCGTCGGGCACGCGCGCGAGCTGTCCGGCGATGAGCCGGGCGGTTTCCGCAGCCTCGGCCGGCGTATCCCCGGGCGCCCCCGGTCGCACCTCGTGGATCTCCGGCGAGCCGAGGTGTGTGAGGACGCCCAGCGGGCCGGGCACCGGCCGCGCCGAGTGCTCGGGCTCGCCGTCGCCGAGGGCGAGGCAGCGTACGGAACGGGCGCCAGCGTCGACCACGACGGCCCTCGCCAGGCCCGTCCGGGCGGCGGCTCCCCGGGCGGCGCACGCCGTGGCGGGGGCGGTGGCGATCACCGGGTGGCGGCGGAAGTACTCGGCCGAGACCAGGCCGCCGTCGTCGCGGGCGAAGAAGACGGGTGAGGTCAGCCCGGCGGCCCGCAGCGCACGGGAGGACTCGGCGGCCAGGTCCGCCGCCCAGCCGCCGAGGGCGGCGTTGAGAGCGGTGGCGTTCTCACGCTCCCGCAGCCCGGCGGAGCCGATCTCATGGGAGAGGCTGATGGCCGCGCCGGGCACCGCGTCCGCGATGACGGCCGCCGCGTCGAGCTCGGGGGCGGGGCGGGCGGGCGCACCGGCCGCGCACACCGCGAACGCCGAGACGCCCGCCTCGCGGGCCCGTCCGACGAAGGCCGCGACGGCGGTCCGGTCCAGCGGCGCCAGCGGCCGCCCCGTCACGGCACTGCCCCCCGCGACCACGGCGCTCAGGGCGCCGACGGCGGTCCGGGCC